>CALGFJ010000062.1 GCA_937881055.1 uncultured Acidimicrobiaceae bacterium
GCGACCATCAGCGGGCGCGCTTTGGTGCTCATGATCACCGTCGCCACGAAGGTCTTGTCGGGCAATTCGAGAACGAACATGAGGGCAAAAACGCCCAGGAACGCTCCTACGGTCACGTCGTGATTACAGCTGTTCGCGCATCGCCGCGGCGAAGGTCAGTCCGACGCGCATGCGCTCGATGTTCTGCTTCACCGAATTCTGTTCGCCGCCGAGTGGGTGCGCCACGTGGAAGGCTTCGACCTCGTCGGCGAAGGCCGCGTCGTTGATGAACGTGACGATGCCCCGCGTCGTGTACGACAGCGTGTTGGGCGGGAACTTCGCGAGCACTTCGTCCCAGCGCGACGCCATCAGTCGCCACACACTGGGACCGGTCTTCGCGTTGAACGACAAGGTACCCAAGATGGCCGACGCGTCCTGATTGCGAAATTCACTGAAGCATTTGTCGGCGGCGTCGAGGGCCACGCGCTCCTCGCTGAATCCGACCAGTCCAAATTGATAGCGCTGCTCGTCTTGGGGACTGGCGGCGCTGCGGTAGCGCTCGAGGAAGGTCTCGTAGTCGCCGGGTCGATCCTGCGAGGAGACGATGCGCAAGATTGTGTTGGCGAGGTCGCCACTGACGTCATTGGCGTCGAATCGCCTCAGCGCTTCGGCTTTGATCTCCTCGTTCGCGCAGACCGTTCCGAGCGTCGAGAGGACCAGGGCGCGAAGTTGCCCGGTGAGCGCGCTCTCCTCGGGTTGCGCGTCCCAGCCGAGACGCGCGTACTGGGGCTCGAAGATCGCGCGAACCTTGTCCGCCAATCCGGGCAGTCGCTCTTCGGGCAGGGCGCGCTTGATGTAGTGGACGGCGGTCGCGAGGGTGCCCCACGGCGTCGGTTCATCGAGGTCGCCCAGACCGGCGCCCACCGTCAGGAACTGTTCGACGCTGATCTGACTCGAGAACAACAGCGCCCAACTGTCCGACAGCAGCACGGCGCGTTCAATGGCGTCGAGTTCATCGATATGGTCGGCGAGGGCCGCCGACTCGGTAACGCCGTAGCGCGAGCGGAAGTAACCCGAACCCGCGGCGTTCAGCACGACCGGGGCATCATCGGCAATTGAGATCGGGTCGTCTTCGAGCAGGTGGACGTTGATCGCGCCGCCCTTCAGTGAACGCGTCATCACGGGAACCTTCCACGACGAGCCGATCAAACTCTCGCCCGTGGCGGGCCCGTAGGCGAACGGGATCTGTGAGATGAGACCGTCGCGCAACGTGACGAGCGGGTAACCGCCCTGGAGGATCCAGGTATTCATGACGTCGCGCACCGGCGCACCCGAGACCTCTTCGATGGCGTCCCACAGGTCCGTCGTACGGGTATTGGCGTAACTGTGCTTGCGCAGGTAGTGGCGGATGCCGTCGCGGTAGGTCTCGGCGCCGAGGTACTGCTCGAGCATGCGCAGCACGGCCGCGCCCTTTTCGTACGTGAGACGGCCGAACATTCCCTCCGTATCCGAAGGTGACACGACTTCGTACTCGACGGGTCGCGTCGCGTGGAGTCCGTCGATATCGAGGGCCAGGTCGCGCGAAGCGCAAAAGGAGACCCAGACCTTCCACTGGGGACGGAACGCGTCCTGGCACAAGACCTGCATGAACGTGGCGAAGGCTTCGTTCAGCCAGATACCCTCCCACCACTCCATCGTGACGAGGTCCCCGAACCACATGTGGGCGATTTCGTGTAACACCACGTGGGCGACTCGATCCATTTCGGCGAGCGACGCCGCGGCCCGGTCGATCAAGAGGTCCGACATCCGGTACGTGATGCAGCCCAGGTTCTCCATCGCTCCCTGCATGAAGTCGGGGATCGCGACCATGTCGAGTTTCTCCCCGGGATACGGAATGTCGAAGTAGTCCGCGAAGAAACGGAGTGCGAACGTGCCGGCTTCGAGCGCGTGAGCGGTGAGGTGCGCGTTGCCGATCGGAAAGACGACCCGCAGCGGCACGCCGTCAACGTCGATTGCCTCGGTCTCTTCGAACGGTCCGATGATGAAGGCCACGAGGTACGTCGACATCTTCATCGTCGGCGAGAAGTTGACCGTGCGCTGACCATTGCCGAGGTCCGTATTCGACGAGATCGGCGCGTTGGAGTAGGCGGCGAGGTGACTCGGCACCGT
>CALGFJ010000063.1 GCA_937881055.1 uncultured Acidimicrobiaceae bacterium
ATTTGCGTGATCTTCGCATCGCGCATGAATCGCTCGACCGGGAACTCCTTCGTGAAGCCGTAGCCGCCGAGGAGTTGCACGGCGTCGGTGGTGACGCTCATCGCCGTATCCGAGGCGAAGGCCTTTGCGGCCGCGCCGAGGTAGGACAAGTTCCCGTCGGGGTCGCCGGCGTCGATAGTCGCGCACGCTTGGTAGACCAGAGCGCGCGCAGCTTCTGTGCGGATCGCCATGTCGGCCAACATGAAACGCAGACCCTGGAGATCCGAGATCGGTCGGCCGAAGGCTTTACGACCCTTCATGTAGTTTCCCGCGAAGTCGATCGCCGCTTGGGCGATGCCGACTGCTTGTGCGCCGATCGTCGGGCGCGAGCGGTCCAGGGTGTGCATGGCGATGAGGAACCCTTCACCCTCGTTGCCGACGCGATGTGAGGCGGGGACGCGAACCTCGTTGAAGACGACTTCGCCGGTCGGCGATGCCCGCAGTCCCATCTTGTCTTCGTGCTTGGGAAACTCGACTCCCGGACCCTTCTCGACGAGGAAGCACGTGATGCCGTGGGTCCGGGCCGTCGGATCGGTCGACGCGAAGACCGTGTACGTATCCGAGACGCCGGCGTTGGTGATCCAGTACTTGGAGCCGTTCAAGACGTAGTCGTCGCCGTCTCGAATCGCGCGACAGCGCATCGCGGCAACGTCGGACCCGGCGTCGGCCTCCGAGAGGCAGTAGCTGCCCTGGATCTCGCCCGACGCGATACGCGGCAAGTAGGCCTGCTTGATCTCTTCGGAGGCGAAGTTCATGATCGGCAGCATCGCGAGTTTGGAGATGAGAATCGTCACTGACGTCGAAGCACAACCGCGCGCCAACTGCTCGATCATGATCGCCTGGGTGACCACGTCCGCGCCGGCGCCGCCGTAGGCGGCGGGCACCTGCACCCCCGGCAGCTCCATCTTGACGCAGGCGTCGAAGCTCTCCTGGGGGTAGGTCTGATCGCGGTCGTGCTCGGCGGCGTAGGGCGCCACCTGCTCGTCTACGAAACTGCGCATGACGTCGCGAAAGGCCCGTTGTTCTTCGGTGAGGACGAAACTCATGTCACTCCTTTACGTGCTGAGAGTTATTGCGGAAGGCTCGACGGGGTCGCCACGAGTTCGTCGCCGTCCACGGCGTCGACGAAGCTGCGCTGCAAGACGTAACTGTGGGCGAGGCCGCGAAACGGTTTACTCAATTTGTGATCGACGAGCGCCACCGAACGCAGTCCGAACAGGTTCAGAGCGACTTTCACATCACCGAGTTGGGGACCGCGACCGATCAGACTCGCGCGCTTGGCGGCGATGAGCGCGACGCCGAGGGCGACGTCGTGTCGGTCGTGTTCGTGCTCGAACTTCAATTTCGCACACTCGCGTGCGGCGATCGTCAACGCAAAGCCCTCGCCTGGTGCCTGGGTCCCGCGACCGGCCTGGCCGGCGGCGGGCAATGCGCGCAAGAGACCGGCCTTGGGCTTTCGAGCGAACTCGGGCGTGCCCGTCTCCATGGTCGGGCGAACCTGGCCCGCGGCTGAAACTGGGGAAAACGTCGGTTGGGTCACTCAACGAGACTACCGCGAGACGATTTAGACTTTGGTCAGCCAACTCTCGTAGGCCGGTCGCGCGCCGCGAACCGCCTGGAAGTACGTCGACTGAATCTCCTTTGTGATCGGACCCGGCATTCCCGCCCCGATGACCCGGTCATCGACCGATTCGATCGGCACGACTTCGGCGGCCGTGCCGGTCAGAAAGGCCTCGTCGGCGAGGTAGAGGTCGTCGCGACGCATCGCTTCGAAACTGACGGGGTGACCGAGGTCATTGGCGATCTTCACGATGCTCGACTGCGTGATACCGCGAAGCGCTCCGGCTTCGGATGGCGGCGGGCTGATGATCATTCCGTCGCGAACGATGAACAGGTTCTCGCCGGTGCACTCACTGACCAGACCGTCGGTGCCGAGCATGATCGCCTCGTCGTAGCCGGCCTTCACGGCCTCGAGTTTGGCCAGACACGAGTTCACGTAGCCGCCCACGGTCTTGGACGCGGTCGGCATCGAGTTCGGGTGGTGACGGGCCCAGGACGAGATCTTCATCCGTACGCCTTTTTCGAGGCTTTCGGCACCCAGGTACGCACCCCACGGCCACACGCCGATGATCACGTTGGTCGGTGCGCCCATCGGGTTCACGCCCATCTCGCCGTAGCCGAGGTAGATCAGCGGTCGTATGTAGCAACCTTCATTCATCTCATTCACGCGCACCGTTTCGACCGCGGCGTCGCACAACTCACCGAGCGAATAGGGCACGTCGATCATCAAGATCTTGCAGCTGCGCAACAGGCGCTCCATGTGCTCGCGCAAACGGAAGATCGCCACGCCCTGCGGCGTCTTGTAGGCGCGAATGCCCTCGAAGGCGCCCATGCCGTAGTGCAGCGTGTGACTGAGCACGTGGGTCGTCGCGTTCTCCCAGTCGACCAGTGTTCCGTCCATCCAGATCTTCTTCGTGGGCGTTAAGGGCATCTACAACCTTCCAATCAGTTTCTTCGTGACACCGTCCGTGCCGAGCGCGGCGACGTCACCGGCAAAGTCTGCCACCGCTCGAGCGATGCGCCGTGCGGCGTCGAACTCACCCAGGTGTTCGAGCATGAGTACGGCCGACGAGACAGCGGCCAGGGGATTCGCCCTACCGGTTCCGGCGATGTCGTGGGCGGCGCCGTGCACCGGTTCGAAGAGCGAGGCCCCAGTGCGCGCGGGGTTCAAATTGGCGCTCGCGGCGAAGCCGATACCGCCCGTGACCGCCCCGGCGAGGTCCGAGAGGATGTCGCCGAAGAGATTGTCGGTCACGATCACGCCGTAGCGCCCGGGGCTCTCGACGAAATAGATGCACGCGGCGTCGACGTGGTTGTAGTCCACCGCGACGTCCGGGAACTCCGTCGCCACCTCACTCACGACGCGCGACCACAGGTCGCCGGCGAAGGTGAGCACGTTGGTCTTGTGCACCAGGGTCAACCGCGGTGCCGCGAGTGACGTCGCGCGTTCGAAGGCGTAGCGCACGCATCGTTCGACGCCGAAGCGAGTGTTGACCGACCCCTGGGTCGCGACTTCGTGCGGCGTGCCGCGCCGAAG
>CALGFJ010000064.1 GCA_937881055.1 uncultured Acidimicrobiaceae bacterium
CGACGACGCCGTTCACTTCTATCTGGTCCGAGTCCTTGCTCGTCCGACCTCCGAAGTAGAGGCCGGTCGTACCGTCGTCGCCGTCTCGGGTGTAGATCTTCACAGCGCCAGCGTAGTGATTGAAAGGTGTACGGGTTAGCCTGAAGACTCAATGGAGTCCCCCGCGCGTCCGCCCTTCGCCCGACCGAGCGCGAACGACCCCTACCTCTGCGCGCTGAGCGATCGTGTCCTGATCTACGACGGCGCGACCGGTACAAACATTCAACTGCAAGATCTCCTCGCCGACGACTTCGGCGGCGCGGCCTTTGAAGGATGTAACGAGATCCTCGTCGTCACCAAACCGGACGCCGTCGAAAAGCTCCACCGCTCATTCTTGGACGTCGGTGCCGACGTCATCGAGACCGACTCCTTCGGTGCCTTTTCGGTCGTGCTCGCCGAATACGGCATCGCCGAACGCTCCCATGAACTCGCGATGGTGTCGGCCCAGATTGCGAGGCGCGTCGCCGACTCCTACGCCAGTCCCGGTTCGCCGCGCTTCGTCGCGGGATCGATGGGTCCTGGGACCAAGTTCCCCTCGCTCGGGCAGATCACGTACGACGACCTCTCCGCCAGTTACGAAGAGATGGCGCTCGGTCTACTCGAGGGCGGCGTTGACCTGCTCATCGTCGAGACGGTCTATGACTTGCTCTCGGGTAAGGCCGCCATCGCGGCCTGTCACCGCGCCATGGCCCGACACGGTCGCGTCGTGCCGATCCAGGCGCAGGTCACGATCGAACTGACGGGCCGGATGCTTCCGGGTACCGAGATTGGCGCCGCGCTCACCGCATTGAACCCGCTCGGTGTGGACGTGCTCGGTCTCAACTGCGCGACTGGACCGGTCGAGATGTACGAGCCGCTTCGCTATCTGTGCGAGACCTCGCCCGTCCCATTGTCGTGTCTGCCCAACGCCGGTCTGCCGAGCGTCGTCGACGGCAAGATGCACTACGACCTCACCCCGGACGCCCTGGCGGAGCACCTCTCGAAGTTCGTGACGGAGTACGGGGTACAAGTCGTCGGAGGTTGTTGCGGTACGACGCCGGAACACGTCGCTCGGGTCGTCGAGGCCGTGCGCCCGCTCACGAGCGCCGCTCGCACGGCGACGCTCGAACCGGCCGTGGCGTCGATCTATTCAGCGACCACCTACCAACAGGACCGCTCCGTGTTGTTGGTGGGCGAACGGACCAACGCGAACGGTTCGAAGAAGTTCCGTGACGCCATGCTCGAAGGCGACTGGGACACCTGCGTCGGCATCGGCCGAGATCAGATCAAGGAAGGCGCGCACATCCTCGACGTCTGCGTCGACTACACCGGGGCCGACGGCGTCGCCGACATGAACGAACTGATGAGTCGCTTGGCCACGCAGTCCTCGGTGCCGATCATGGTTGATACGACCGAGACGAAGGTCGCGCGTCAGGCCCTCACGTGGCTCGGGGGCAAGGCGCTGCTCAACTCGGTCAACCTCGAAGAGGGCGACGGCCCGGGGACACGACTCGACGGGTTCCTGTCACTCGCCGCTGAGTTTGGCGCGGCCATCGTCGCGACCTGCATCGACGAAGAGGGACAGGCACGAACGGCCGACTGGAAGGTCCGCGCCGCGCGCGCGATTACCGATCTCGCCGTCTCGCGCTACGGCCTCGACCCCCAGGACATTTTCATTGACACGTTGGCGTTGCCACTCTCGACCGGGATGATCGAATCGCGACGCGACGGCATCGAGACGATCGCCGCGATCCGCCGAATCAAGGCCGAGTTGCCGGGGGTGCGGACGATCCTCGGGCTCTCCAACGTCTCTTTCGGACTCAACCCGGCCGCGCGCCAAGTCTTGAACAGCGTGTTCTTGCACGAATGTGCGGACGCCGGGCTCGATGCCGCCATCGTTCACGCATCCAAGCTGCTCCCGCTCAACCGAATCGATGACGAGGCCCGACGCGTCTGCCTCGATCTCATCTACGACCGACGCAGCGACGACTACGACCCGCTCACCGTGCTACTCGGTCTCTACGAAGGTGTCTCATCGTCCAACGCGACCACGAGTTCTCTCGACGATCTCGAACTGAACGACCGGCTCCGTCGTCGCATCATCGACGGCGCGCGCGTCGGCCTCGAGGGCGATCTCGACGCCGCCATGGCTGAGGGCATGGCGCCGCTCGACATCGTGAATGAACTCCTCCTCGACGGAATGCGCGAAGTGGGCGACCTGTTCGCGTCGGGTGAGATGCAACTCCCCTTCGTGCTGCAAAGCGCCGAGACGATGAAGTCGGCGGTCGCCCACCTCGAACCCCACATGGAAAAGAGTGACCAGGGCGGTCGCGGTCGGGTCGTACTCGCGACGGTGAAGGGCGACGTGCACGACATCGGGAAGAACCTGGTCGACATCATCCTCACCAACAACGGTTACGAGGTGTTCAACCTCGGCATCAAGGTCGGCGTCAATGAGATGTTGAGCGCGCT
>CALGFJ010000065.1 GCA_937881055.1 uncultured Acidimicrobiaceae bacterium
CTGTCGGCGGTGTACACGGTCCCGGTGAGAGGCTTCATCGCGGAGGCGCTGACGACCGTCGTGAGGTAACCGCCGTTCAGACCCTGGTGGTTGGACGACGAGTAGCGCAACGGCACGAGTGATGGCGTCTGGGAGAAGGTGACACTCTGGAGCGTCTTCAAGAAGCTCGCTCGCGTCAGGTTCTTTCCGGTGGCCTTCAACGCTTCCACGAACGCGACACCGTAGGCCACGCCGTAGGCGATATTGCCATTAATGACGCTGGTAGACGTGAAACCGGGGAAGTCGGCGGGGTCGGCCTGGATTACCTTATAGATCCAAGGGATCCACGGGCTGTTGGTGGTCGTGGTCGGCAAGTAGCTGAATGAGATGGCGCCGATCTCGGGGTCGGTCGGAACCTTGCCAACGAACGGAGCGTCGACCGTCTGGGGGTCCGAGCCGACGCTCGAGATGACCCACTGCGGCGAGTAACCCAGCTGCAGAGCTGCGCCCAGTGCGGCGTCAGTGGCACCGGGGATGGTGTCCAGGACCACGACCGTGCACTTCTTGCCCTGGAAGTCCGCAATGTACGGTCCGAATGAAGCGCCGTTCGTGGCCACCAAGTCGGGAACCGAATAGAGGTCTGCGGAGAGCGGCTTAATCCCGCCCGCTATCAAACCGGCCAGTCCGTCTTGGCCGAAGTCGTCACCTTGTCCCAAGAAGCAAACGCTGGCGCTCGGGAAGGTGGCCTTGATGTACTTCGCGAAGATCTTGCTCTCCTCGTTGTAACTGGGCTGCCACCCGAAAAGACCCGAGTACTGGTGCGGGTTATTCCAGTCGCGCGAACCGGACGCGACCATCAACTGCGGTACGCCGTTGCTCTTCAGTAGGGCCCGCACCGAGTCCTGGGTCGGCGTGCCGAGGGAACCCACCGTCGCGAAGACCGGGAGGCCGAGCAACGCGTGCGTCTCCGTGGCCGTACTCGGGACTCCGGTGCAACCGAAGCCCGGCGTGCCGTAGCAGTCGTCCTTGATTACGTACTTGATCTTGCGTCCGAAGATGCCGCCGTGACTGTCCACGTATTTGAAGACGGCGTTGGCCGCAATGGCCACTTGGTTGTAGCCGGCTGATGCGATGCCGGTTAAGGGCTCGGTCGCGCCGATCGTGATCTGGTGCGCGGTGACGCCAGGTACCTTCGCGGTCGACGCTCCCGCGCCGACGATCGAACTGCCCGCGGTGACCAGGCCCAGGCACAACAGCATCGCCGTACCGGTAATCGTCACGCGACGTGTCTTGGTTGTAACCATCTTGTCTATCTCCCCTGATTTGGAACTCTTATTGCGTGAGCGTAGGCGTCACGAAAGGCGGTTGCAAGTCACCCCGGTGATCGCGCGCGCAATCGATGCCAGAGATGTCGCGCGGCGCCGGCGATGCCAAACGGGGCGAAGAGCATCGTAAGGATCAACAGACCCCCGAAGATGATGCCGTTGAGTTGGCTCGCGAAGTTACCCTGAGGATTAAGTCCTGTTTGGGTCGTGAGCCATGATATGACGTTGGTCGAAAAGGCGTAGATGATACCGCCGATGAGGGCGCCCGAAATCGTGCCGATGCCGCCGATGACGATCAACGACAAGATCGTCACCGACAGGGCGAAGGAGTACGTCGACGGTGAGACCGAGTTGTCGATCAAGGTCAAAAGTGCCCCGCCCAGCGCGGCGTACGCCGAGGACACGATGAAGGCGACGACTCTGGCGCGCGGCAAGGAAATCCCAACGAGTTCGGCCGCTACGTCGTTGTCCCGGATGAGTCGCATGGAACGTCCCGTGCGACTTGCGAACAGATTGGCCATGAAGAAGAAGGCGACGCCCGCGACGATGATGGTGAAGTCGGTGATATAGAGCGTGGTCGTCGTCAGTGGCGGCGTACCGGCGTGGAAGAACCCGTCGAGCCAGCGCGGCGCCGTCACCGCGGTGGGCAGCTGCAATCCCGAGTCGCCGCCAGTCCAAGAGCTGAAGGAACTGAGAATGAAGGTGAAGGCCACGGCGAAGGCCAGAGTCATCCCCGCCAGGTACGGACCGCGAAGTCGCGTCGCCGGGAGACCGAGGAGAAGTCCCACCAGTGCACCGCACGCCACCGCGATCAAGAGCGTGAGCACGATTGGTGTCGTTGCGTGATGATTCGCCCAGATCGCCATCGCGAAGGCCCCGACGCCCATGAACGCGCCGTTGCCGAGTGAGATCTGCCCCGACGCGCCGGTCAAGAACGAGAGCCCGAGCAACACGATGGACATGGCCGCGCCAGTGGCGAGGTTGAAGTTCGTACTCGAGTTGAGAAAGTACGTGATGAAAATTGCCGCGTCGAGTCCGAGCAGCGTCA
>CALGFJ010000066.1 GCA_937881055.1 uncultured Acidimicrobiaceae bacterium
CACGTGGAGACCGACAGTCCGTTCCTCGCGCCGGTGCCGTACCGGGGAAAGACGAATGAACCGGCCTTCGTCACGGTCGTCGGTGAATTCGTGGCCGAACTTCGCGGCGAGACATTCGTCGAGGTTCGCGAGGCGACGCGGGCGAATACCGCCCGACTTTTTCGGCTGCCGGCCGCGTAACGCCCAGTTCATCAGGTATGTCACAGGGTCATTCGTGGTGAGTTGCCTCGGGACTCACCCTCTCGTAGCGTTGTGGGCCGGGGTGACTGCCTGTACCCCGATGTGGTGGCGGAGGGTGGAGATCTGAGGGCATCAAAACCGCGGGCGCTTCGGCGTGCGTTGTCGGTACTGATCATGATCGTCGCACTGGTGGCGTCCGCGGTGCTCGTCGCGCCCGCGGTGGCGGACGCGTCGACGACCCACGCGCGTCGGCACATGCCCGACCTCATCGGACTCAGTCGCGCCCGGGTCTACGCCGTCATGCACGCCGACGCGCTCTATTTCGTGACCACGGGTCCCGGGAGCTCGAACGGCACGTGGAAAGAGGCGGTCGGCCAGTCGCCCAAGCCGGGGACGGTGGTGCCCTGGCACTTCCAGGCGACCGTGCGCACGTCGCTCGCGAACCCTCACGGACCGCGCCGGGTGCCGCGCCTCATCGGTCTGTCGCGGGTGCGCGCGATCGCGGTCATGAAACGCGCACAACTGTTCTTTAATACACGCGGACCAGGGAGTACGGACGGCAAATGGATCGTCGTCCTGCGCCAGTCGGCGGGCGCCGGGACCCGGGTGCGCTGGCACGCCACGATCACGCTCACGGTCTCGACCAGGCGACCGAAACCCAAGAGGCCCGTGCACAAGCCGGTCACGACGACGACCGTGAAGAAGAAGCGCAAGCCGACGTGCACGCCCACGACGTCGACTTCGCCGCCGACGACCACGACGTCAGAACCGTTGTCCACGACGTCAGAGCCGACGTCCACGACGAGCGTCCCCGGCGAGACGACGACCACGACCACGACCGTGGCGCCAACGACGACAACGACGATCTGCAAGGTGCCCGTGACGACCACGACGCTGCGGCACAAGACGAAGCCGAAGAAGTACCGCATTGGTGACGCGACGTGGTACCGGTACATCCCGGGGCGATGCGCCACGTGGTACCTGCCGCGGGGCACGCGCATCACGATCCGTGACTTAGCGACTGGAAAGGTCATCCACTGCATCGCGTCGGACCGAGAGGGGGCGCACGGCAACCGCGTTGTCGATCTCGACACGGTGCAGTTCGCCGAACTCGCCCCACTCTCCAAAGGAGTGGTGGTCGTTAAAGTCTCTTGGTGACCCATACGCGCACTGAACTCCGGGCACTGTTAGACGAATACGGCCTCCACCCCTCACGGGCCCTCGGCCAGAACTTCGTGGTCGATCCCAATACGGTGCGACGAATCGCGCGGCTCGCCGACGTCGGCGAGGGTGACCTCGTCCTCGAGATCGGCGCCGGTCTGGGCTCGCTCACGCTGGCTCTGGTCGAGACGGGTGCCGAGGTGCACGCCATGGAGGTCGACCGCCACTTGCTCGAACCGTTGCGTGGGGTCGTCGAACCCCGGGGCGTCAGCGTGCATCACGCCAACGCGCTCGACGCCGACTACGAGGAGATCCTCGCCGGTCGCCCCGCCGTCGTCGTGGCGAACCTTCCCTACAACGTGGCGACGCCCCTCGTCCTGCACCTCCTCGAGAGCGAGCCGTTGATCCAACGGATGCTCGTCATGGTGCAAAAGGAGGTCGGCGAGCGCTTCGCCGCTCACGCCGGCGACGAGGCCTACGGTGCGGCGTCACTGCGAGTCCAGTACTTCGCCGACGCCCGCGTCGTGGGCAAAGTCAGTCCCACGGTCTTCTTCCCGAAGCCCAACGTCGAGTCCGCGCTGGTGTCGATAGTGCGTCGCGCCAGCGTGCGCGTCGACCCCACAGTCGTGAGCGAGGCCGACCTCTTCGAGGTCATCCGCACCTCGTTCGGCCAACGACGCAAGATGCTGCGCCGATCCCTCGCGGGATGGTCGAGCGACGGGGTCTTCGAACGTGCCGACGTCGCCGAGACGAGGCGACCCGAGGAGTTGACGATCGAGGAGTTCGCGAGATTGGCGGCCGCGCGATGATCGAACTGATGGCCCACGCCAAGCTCACGTGGAAC
>CALGFJ010000067.1 GCA_937881055.1 uncultured Acidimicrobiaceae bacterium
GGACTCGGCACCGCGTAGATCTCGTGGGCGAAGAGGTCCCAGAGGAATCGTCCGAGCACGACGCCGAGGGGCACGCCGATGACCGTGCCGATCGCGGTCGCGACACTCGACTGCCAGGCGATGGCCGCCGCCAACTGTCGACGGGTGAAGCCCAGGATCTTGAGGAGCGCCAAATCACGCCGTCGCCGACGAACCGAGGTAATCAGTGTGAGTCCCATGGCGACGACCGCCCCCGCGGCGAGCGCACCACCGAGCACCACGGGCGTCGAACCGAGCGATCCGTAGTTGATGATCTGGGCCGGGCGCTGCACACCCTGCGCTTGTGCCCCATTGCCATTCCCGCCCAGTTTCACCAAGATGGCGCTCAGGGAATGGAGAGCGGCTCGGTGATTCACTCCCGGTTTGACTCGTACGAGGATGGCGTTAGGCCCGGGTGTCACGTCGAAAAGATTGCGTTGGTTGGCGGGAATCAGTTTGTACGAGAGTATGGCCCCACTTCCCATTTCGAGGTGGTCTGCGCCACCAGTTCCAATGGTGGGCAGCGTCGCCGTGCCGACGATTCGAAGTTTTGTGGAAACGCCGCCGGTGCTCACCTCCACCGAGTCTCCGACCTGCTTGTGCAGCTGGTGCAGCGTCGCCGTGCCGAGGACAATTTCATTGACGTCGTTGAAACCGTGTCCCGCCAGGATAGGGGGACTCACGCGCGCGTGGGGGCTGGCACCCATGACCGAGACGTCCTGGCCGTCGATCTTCAACAGTCCGAAGTAGACACCCGACCACGCCGACACATACTTACTCTCATCGAGCAGTTGGGCCGCTGGTTTGGCCGGGATGTCACCGAGCCCCCCGCCACCGTTCATCTCGTAGGTCCAGTTCCAGCCGTACAGCGAGGGCTTAGAGATCAAAGTGTGGAGGCTGGCACCGAAGGTGATGGTGGACGTCACGATCATGAGCGCGAAGACCGTGCCGAGGATGGCCGAGCGAACGGGCACGCTATTGCGCCCAGTGCCTGGTTCGAGCGCAAGGCGCATGCCCGTGACAGCGGACACGGGCATGCTCGCGTTGGCTGCCAGACGCGCGGCGCTCGAACCACGGAACCTCGCGATTTGTCGTTGCGCGATGGATCGCCGAGGGGTGACTCGAAACGCGAAGGCCACTGCGAGCGAGAGGAAGACGAGCATCGTTACGACCACGCCGATACCGATGATCGTCCAATCAACGTCGACGCCATTGGGTATGTAGGGTCGAATCGGTCCGAGCAACGCCAGCGGCGACAGGACTACGGCCACGATCCCGGCGAGGATTGATCCCGCGATGATGGACATCGCGATTCCGACGAGGCCGTCGACCACGGTCGTGGACGGCGTGGCGCCTAAGGCCCGTAAGACCGTGAGGTCGGTGGCGTTGAAACGAAGGCGCCGGCTGATCACCTGTCCGGCGATAACCAGCATGGCGAGGGCCGCAATGAGACCGAAGACGCCGAGGGCGATCGATTCGGGCCGAAGCGTCTGAGCGGCCGTCGATTCAATCTGCGACACGGTGTTGAAGTCGTAGGGCAATCCCTTGGGCAGCGTCTTGGCTATCTCGCTCTCGACCTGGTTTTGGTGCGCGGTGCCCCCGACCAGTTGCAGTGCAGCGAGTGATGTATTCACGCAACAGTTCACGAGTCGCTTCGCCAGTGCCGGTGTGAAGAGCACCACCGATCCGTTTCCCTGGTCGACCTGGTCCTGCAAGAGATCGTGAGGTTGTACCGCGCCGGTGCTTACCAACGTGGCCCGAAATCGGAGAACTGGTTTTAGCTTTTTCAGTGCCGCCTGCGGACTCAAATTCTCCAAGAGGCCGACCTCTTTGTTGGAGAAGGCGACGAACGTCACTACTTGGCCCAAATGAAATCCGAATTGCTTCGTCGTCGCCGAATCCATTGCGAACTGATTGATCTTCTTGGGATTTGGCAGACGCCCGTTCGTGATCAGCACACTGTCCTGGGTGAACTGCTCGCCGTTGAGGCTTCCGGTCATGGACTGACCTTCGGAGGCGGGGACCACGGCACCTTTGGCGTTGAGGACGATGAGGTTCATATCGATGAGGCTCTTCACGTCCTTGACGTAACGAAGATGTTCGATCCTCTTGTTCAACGAGGCGGAATACCCGACCTGGCCAATGGTCGGGTTGTAGACACCCGTCAGTCCGAAAAGTTGGGATGAATTGGCTCTCGCCATGAGCGTGGCGAAGGACGACTGGGTGCGACGGGCGCCGGCGATCGAAGCCATGGACAGGCCCCCGAGAAGGCCGACCAACAAAATGATCGTCACGTAGCCGCTCCAGCGAACTCGAAACGTGGCGACGAACCTGTACCAGCCGACGCGAACGCTCTCGGTCACGTCAACGAGCCCTCGGCCGCGAATGGATCGTACGCATTCTCACAAGGCTGACCTCATTCCACGCACATGGATATGTGGGTAACCGCCCTAAGAACTTCGTGGTACTACCCGTGGCCGTTCCGGCGATGGTGCACACGATGGTGATCAGTCGCCTACCGACATTTGCGTTCGCCTCTGATGCCTCTCAAATGATTCAATTGAGATGCGATCATCGAGGGAATGTCTCATCCGAAGACGCCTGCGCGTAGATCGAATGAAGGCTTGATCCCCCTCGCATGAGGCGGTCGCCCACCAACGCGG
>CALGFJ010000068.1 GCA_937881055.1 uncultured Acidimicrobiaceae bacterium
TCGACGACCTTCTGATCTCCCAGCCCGACACCGGCGAGCAGGCCCTCGAGATCACGGACATGCTGATCCGCTCCGGCGCGCTCGACGTCATCGTCATCGACTCGGTGGCGGCATTGACGCCGCGCGCCGAGATCGAAGGGGACATGGGAGACACCCACGTCGGACTCCAGGCCCGTCTCATGAGCCAAGCGCTTCGCAAGTTGACCGGTGGACTCTCCAAGTCCAACACCGTCGCGATCTTCATCAACCAGCTTCGTGAAAAAATTGGAGTGATTTACGGATCGAATGAGGTCACGCCCGGTGGACGAGCTCTCAAGTTCTACGCGTCGATCCGACTCGACATCCGTCGCATCGAATCGATCAAGGACGGCACCGACGTGGTCGGCAACCGCACGCGGGTGAAGGTCGTGAAGAACAAGTGCGCGCCGCCGTTCAAGCAGGCGGAGTTCGACATCATGTACGGCCAGGGCATCAGCCGCGAAGGTTCGGTGCTCGACGTCGCCGTCGAACTGGGCTTCGTGAAGAAGGCCGGCGCGTGGTTCACCTACGAGGGAGAGCAGATGGGCCAGGGTCGTGAGAACGTGAAGGCCTTCCTTCGCGAGAACCCTCAGACCATGGCCGAGATCGACGGCCGCGTGCGCGAGCACATGGCCAACGCCCTCCTGCCCGACGTCGTCGGCACGGGCGTCGAACTCGACATCGACTCGCCGATCTCACTCGACTAAGACTCCGGCACCACCGCAAACCACCCGCATTGATAATCGGGGTCGCTTCGACGGCGACGAATTGCGCGAGACTGAACCTGTAGCGTGACACACGTGAATAATCGGCTGCGTTTTCGCCAGTTCCTGGGCGCGCGGGTGCGCGCCTCTCGTCGATACCTCAATGAAGTGGCGACGGTCGGACCGAGTGATCCGTACGCGAAAGAGTTTCAATATTTCGGTAACGGAGCGGCCCTCATGGCACCGCAGGGCGTGATTTACAACGAGCGCTACCTCGCCATCGGCGACGAGACGCTCATCGGTCCGAACGTCTGTTTGACCGCCGGGATCAGCGGCGAACAGACGATGCTGAGTTCACCGGTCGTCTCGATCGGCCGTAAGTGCATCATTGGACGTGGCTCGCACATCATCGGTCACTGGTCGATTGTGTTGGGCGACGAGATACAAACCGGTCCCTACGTGTACATCACCGATGAGAATCACTCCTACGAAGACCCCGACAAGTCCATCGGCTGGCAGACGCCGACCGAAGCTGCGGTTCGCATCGGTTCGGGAAGCTGGCTCGGGGCCAACGTCGTGATCCTTCCGGGAACGGTGCTCGGTCAAAACACCGTCGTCGCCGCGGGCGCGGTCGTGCGCGGAACGTTCCCGGATCACGTCGTGCTCGGCGGTGTCCCGGCGAAGGTGCTACGCCACTACACCCGAGAGAACGGATGGCAATCGGGACCACCACGTGAGTAGTCGACGCCTCGGCGTTGACTTCACGCCGCTTCGCGCGTCCACGCAATATCGCCGTCTCTACATCGCCGGTTTCATCACTGCGCTCGGCAGTCAGGCCACGTACGTCGCCGTGCCGTTTCAACTTCGACTGCTCACGCACTCACCACTCGACGTTGGTTCGCTCGGACTGGCCGAACTGCTGCCGTTGGTCGTGTTCGGTCTCTACGGTGGCGTCCTCGCGGACCGGCTGAACCGTCGTCGCCTGATCATCTCAATGGAGCAAGTCCTCATGATCTCGACGCTGGTGCTCTTCGTGAACGCGCTCCTGCCGCATCCTCAGGCCTGGATTCTTTACGTCGATGCGTTCGTCGCTTCGGGCGCGGGCAGTCTCCAGCGTCCCAGTATCGAAGCATTGAACCAGATGTTCGTGTCGCACGAAATGCAACGAGCGGCCTCGACCCTCGCGAACATCCGCATGACGACCGCGTCGATCATCGGGCCGGCTCTCGGGGGAGTGGCCTGCGACACGCTCGGACCGGGGTCGGTCTACCTCGCCAATCTGGTCACGTTCTCCATCTCCCTCGTTCTGCTGTTTTCGCTTCGGGCGACTGCGGCCAGAGTGCCCGCCGAGGACGGCGACGTCGCGGCCCTGCGTTCGGGACTGCGCTACGCCCGGTCGCGACCGGACATCGTGGGCACGTACATCATCGACCTCCTGGCGATGATCCTCGCCTTCCCGGTCATCATGTTGCCCTTCGTGGCGGCGCGATTCCATGAGTTTTACGCGTTGTCGCTCCTCTACTGCGGTCTTCCGGCGGGGGCCCTGATCGCGACGTTGACGTCGGGGTGGTCGCGCCGGGTCCATCGCTACGGACGAGCGATCGTGGTCGCGGCGGCGTTGTGGGGACTGGGCATTGCCCTCTTTGGCTACTCGTCGTCGCTCTGGCTCGTCTTCCTCGGACTCGCGGTCGGCGGTGGCGCGGACGCGATCAGTGGCATCTTTCGCACCACCATGTGGAACGAGTCGATTCCCCCGGAGATGCGTGGTCGCATGGCCGGTATCGAGATGATCTCGTATTCGCTCGGTCCGACGGCCGGCCAGTTCCGGGCCGGCGTGATGGCGGCGTGGACGACGTTGCGCTTCTCCTTGACCTTCGGTGGATTGGCTTGCACCGGTTCGGTCGCCACCGTCGCGCTCGCGCTGCCACGGCTGTGGAGTTTCGATGCTCGCAGCGACCCGCACGTGGCTGAGGTGCGCGAGATGCGATCAGGCGAGGACCATTCGGGGTCCTAACGACACGTCGTCAACCTCTACGCTTCTGAGGTGAGTTCTACGACATTTCTCGTGACGGTGAGCGGTCCGGACCGCGTCGGTGTCGGGGCCCAGCTCTTTGCCGCTCTGACGTCGCTCGAGTCGCGCGGTATCGAGATCACCGACGTCGCGCAGATCACGATCCGTGGCGCTCTGGTGCTCTGCGCGGAGGTCAGTTCACGCAACGTCGTTCCCCAAAGCGTCATCGAAGAAGCACTGGCGCAGCGAGACATTTCGAGCGCTGGGATCAGCGCGACGGTCGAAGAGGTGACGCCGAGCGACGTGAGCGACGGTCGTCGACTGCTCGTCACCTTCCTCGCCCCGCGGATCGGCGCGACACAGTTGGAGAGTGTCTTCGCCGCTATCGCCGCCTCCGGTTCGACGTGCGAACGAATCGTCCACCTCGCGAGCTATCCGGTCGACTGCTACGAACTCGTCGTTCGTGGGTCGGATCACGTGGTCCTACGCGAGGCACTCGTCGACGTCGCACGAACGGCCGGCGTCGACTTGGCCGTCCAGCGAGCCGGTCTGCATCGCCGCGCCAAACACCTCGTCGTGATGGATGCGGACTCGACGCTGCTCCAGGACGAGGTGATCGACTTGTTGGCCGAGGAGTGCGGGTGTGCGCCTGAGGTGTCGGCGATCACCGAATTGGCGATGTCCGGTGAGATCGACTTCGCCGAGGCGCTCCGACGTCGCGTGGCGCTTCTGGCGGGTCTGCCCGCCACGGTGCTCGATGACGTACGCTCGCGACTTCGTTTGACGCCGGGTGCGAGAACGTTGCTGCGGACCCTGCGACGCCTCGGCTACGTCCCGGCGGTCGTGTCGGGTGGCTTCGTTGAGGTCCTCGCACCGCTGATGGCCGAACTGAAAGTTGAGCACCTGGCGGCCAATCGGCTGGAGATCGTTGAAGAGAAACTGACCGGACGGCTCGTGGGCGAGATCGTCGATCGGGCCGGCAAGGCCAACGCGCTGCGCAGGTTCGCCGACGAGGTGGGCGTTCCCCTCGAACAGACCGTCGCGGTTGGCGACGGCGCCAACGACATCGACATGCTCTCGGCGTCCGGATTGGGCATCGCCTTCAACGCGAAACCCGTCGTGCAAGAGCACGCCGACACGCAGTTGACGGTGCCGTATCTCGACGCGGTGCTCTATTTTCTGGGCATCAGTCGCGAAGAGATTGAGACGGTCTAGGCAAAAACGACCGTAACGGGCGCAGGACGCATCCGTCGCGGAGGCCCGTCGCACTCCGAGCCGTTGAGCGATAACCCGTTATCATCCCGTCAATGAAAAGGCATCACGTGTCGCGACAGTTACGAGGACGCCAATGTCTGGTCGCCATCTCCGTCGCGACGATCTTTCTCGCGCTCCAACCCCCGTCCGCCTTCGCGTCGGGGGATCTCTCATCGAACATCTTGTCCAAAACTCTTCCGGGTTTCGTGGCGTTACCGGCCGGAACTGACAACGGTCCGTTGACGTCGACATCGATCAACGCGCTCTTCGCGACGCTTTCACTCGCCCAACGCGCTGAAATGACGCAAGCTGTGTCCTCGGGCCAAATCAGCGGTTACGTCCGAATATGGCGTAGCCAACCCCTGGAGGGCGATGGATTCATCGAGCTCGCCTTTCAGTCTCAATCGCAATATAACGTCAGCACTTTGCTGGGTGGCTTCGAAAAGGGTGCGGCCGCCGAAATCGCGACGGGCCGGGGGTCCATGTTCGACGTTCCGGGTATCACCGACGCCAACGGCTACAACCTGGATCTCACCAACGATGTCCCGCCCGTACGAGAGTTCATAGTGGCGTTCGCCAAAGGCAACACTGATTACTTGATGACGCTCGTGACGTCGAAGTACGACCTCACCACGGCCGACGCGATCACCTTGGCGCAACGACAGTGGGCGCAGGCTCCGGGGAGTTCCGTGGCACCGCAGACCCCTCCAAGTGTTGGCGAAGATCTGCTCTGGGGTGTGATCGCAGCGCTCATCGTGGCGATGGTCGGAATACTGTGGCAGCGCGCGCGCACGAGGCGCGCCGTGAGAGACAATCCAGCGCTCGACGTCACTCGGTACGCGACGTACAAGCACATTCCGAAAGACCAGAGAAAGGCCGTTCGCAAGTCACTGGTGAAATCGCGATTGAACGCCGACACTCATCTCAATGAAGCCGCGTTGGCGTGGGCCAATCACAATCTCACGATCTACTGGATAACGCTCGCGTCGTTCGTCGCTCTGGACGCCACCGTCGTGATCGTGTCGCAGGGGCACGTCTATTTGGTGTCGTTGCTCGCGATCGGAATGTTCTTGGGTGCGCTGAATTTGACCAGGAAGAGAAACCGCTTCATTGAGCTGCAGAAGAAATATGCGGAGCTGGTGGCGCTAAACGCACAGTCCTCGAACGAGCCCACGCCGACGCTCGATTAGCCGGGCCCTCGCGCGACGTGGCGCCGTATCATTTGGACTGGAGTAAGTACAGGACACCTCCCTTGAATGAAACGTTCGAAGGCATGTCATACATCCTGTCTTTTACTGGGTAGTAAGGTCAGTCGAAGCAAGAAAAGGGGGGGCCGTGAAGGTACGTATTGACCCTGAGATCTGTCAAGGTCAGGGGCGTTGTTTCTCGATCGCTCCGGGGATCTTCGACTTCGACGATTTGGGCAACGGCGTCGTCATCGGTGACGGGACTCTGACGAGCGACTCGATCGAACAGGCGCGACTCGCTCAATTGAACTGCCCCGAGCACGCGATCTTCATCGAGGAATAGCCATGACCGACAATCCTCTCGTTCAGGACTTCGCCACCGACTGGGATCACTCGGATCCGCAGTGGGTCGCCGACCCCTACCCGATCTGGGACGACCTTCGTCAGCGCTGTCCGGTCGCGCACACCGACCGATACGGCGGTGGCTGGTTCCCTTCAACGCACGCCGGCGTCGCCGCGATCGCCAAGGACACCAAGAACTTCACGAGTCGCAACGTCGTCATCGGCAACGGTCGACCCACCGAGTTAGACCTGCCCGCACCGATTGGCGTGGCGCCACCCATCACGTCAGATCCGCCGTTCCACGCGTTGGCGCGCAAACTCATCTTGCCGGCTTTCGCGCCGCGTCCGATCAACGCCCTCGAACCGATGATCCGAGAGTTGTGCTCGAGCCTGCTCGACGGATTGAGCGGTGAGGACATCGTCAACGCCGGTACCAAATACGCGCAGTACATTCCGCCGGGCGTGATCCGAGGGATGTTGGGCTTCCCAGAAGGGGACATTGAGTATTTCCTCGAGTTGGTCCACATCATCATGGAGGGCGTCGATCACCCCGAAGAAGAGCGCATCATCGAGTTCGAACCCGTGGAGAAGTACTTCGTCGCCCAGATGGAAGACCACATCGACAACCCCCGAGACGACCTGACGTCGTATCTCTTGAAGGCGGAACTCGACGGACAGAAATTGGCGATGGAGCACGTCTTCGGGACGATGGTCCTCATCCTCGTCGCCGGCATTGACACCACGTGGTCAGCGATCGGTGCGGCCATCTGGCATCTCGCCCAGAACCCTGACGATCTGGCTCGCCTCGTCGCAGAGCCCGACCTGATGCCCGTCGCCATCGAGGAGTTCCTGCGTTTCTACGCGCCGGTCACGATGGCCCGACTGGTGAAGCACGACATGGAGTACCAGGGCTGTCCGATGAAGCAGGACGACTGGATTTTGCTCGGTTTCCCGGCGGCCAATCGCGACCCGGTCGCGTTCAAGGACGCCGACACGTTCATCATCGACCGCGCGGAGAATCGCCACGTGGCCTTCGGGCTCGGGATACACCGCTGCGCCGGGTCGAACCTCGCTCGTCTCGAGATGCGCGTCGCCTTGGAGGAGTTCATCAAGCGCTACCCCCGCTTCGAATTGGCCGACCCACCGGCCGTGACCTGGGCGCCCGGCCAGATTCGCGGTCCACGGAACCTGCCCATTCGAATCCTGCGCTAGGGAGGTTTGGCGTGAGCGACATCGTCGAGGAATCCGTGACGCACAAGGTGCCCGTCGAGGACTTCGCCACCGACTGGGATCACACCGATCCGCAGTGGGTGAACGATCCGTACCCCATCTGGGAGGACCTGCGTGAGCGCTGCCCGGTCGCCCACACCGATCGCTACGGCGGTGGTTGGTTCCCCACGACGCACGAGATGGTCTCTTCGATCGCCAATGACACGGAGCACTTCACGAGCCGCATGGTCGTCGTCGTGCACAACAAGTATCCGCCGAACTTCATCCCCGCGCCTATCGGTGGCGCGCCACCCATCACGTCGGACCCGCCCTTTCACGCGATCGCGCGTCGCGTCATCCTTCCGGCCTTCGCGCCGGGACCGGTGAACGCCCTCGAACCACAGATTCGCGCGCTCTGCAACAAGCACCTCGACCAGATGGTCGGACACGAGTTCGTCGACGGGGGAACGGATTACGCCCAATACATCCCGCCGGGCGTCATCGCCACGATGTTGGGTTTCCCGTCAGAGGACGAGGAGATCTTCCGTGACATCGTCCATCTGGTATTGGACTTGATCGACCTGCCTTCAGAGGTTCGAGGGCCGCTCTTCGAACCCATGAGCGAATACTTCACCAAGCAGATCGACGACCACATCGAGAATCCCCGCGATGACCTCACGAGTTATCTCTTGAACGTCGAGGTGGGTGGCAAGAAGCTCGATCGCCAGCACGTGGCCGGCACGATGGTCTTGGTCCTCGTGGCCGGCATCGACACGACGTGGTCGGCGATCGGATCGGCGATTTGGCACTTGGCCCGCCATCCCGATGACCTGGCGCGACTCGTGAACGAGCCCGATCTGTTGCCGGTCGCGGTCGAGGAGTTCTTGCGTTTTTACGCACCCGTGACGATGGCTCGATTGGTCGCCGAGGACCACGAGTTCTTCGGTTGCCCGATGAAGAAGGACGACTGGGTCTTACTGGGCTTTCCGGCGGCCAACCGTGATCCGAAGGCCTTCGAGAACGCCGACCGGTTCATCATCGACCGCGCCGCCAATCGTCACGCGGCCTTCGGTCTTGGCATCCATCGCTGCGTCGGGTCGAACCTCGCGCGCTTGGAACTGCGCGTCGCGATCGAAGAGTTCATCAAGCGATTCCCCAAGTTTGAACTCGCCGATAGTGAGGGCGTCACGTGGGCTCCGGGCCAGGTGCGCGGCCCACGCCACCTCCCGCTTCGCATCCTTTCCTAGCCAGCGTCACAGTCCGAGATTCGGACTGGCCTCGTTCCAGAGTTCGGCCATCCACGCCTCGACGGCGTCGGGGTCGCGCGGCAGTGCTTCTGACAAGTTGCGAGATCCGGTCGCGGTGACGAGGACGTCGTCTTCGATGCGCACGCCGATTCCGCGATACTCCTCGGGCACCGTGAGGTCATTCGCCTGGAAATACAGTCCCGGTTCGACCGTGAGGACGTAGCCCTCCTCCAAGACGCCGTCACGGTACATCTCGTCACGCGCATTCGCGCAGTCGTGGACGTCGAGTCCGAGCATGTGGCTCGTGCCGTGCAACGTGTATCGCCGGTGCAACTGGCGCTCCGGACGAAGTGCCACTTCGGGCTCCTCGGTCAAGATGCCGAGGTCGTAGAGACCTTGGGCGAGGATCTTCATCGCCGCGTCGTGGGGCGCCTTGAACGTCGCGCCGGGCTTGACCGCGTCGATGCCGGCTTGCTGAGCGGCCACGACGAGCTCGTAGACGCGCCGTTGCGCGGGTGAATACGTGCCGCTGATTGGTATGGTGCGCGTGATGTCGGCCGTGTAGAGGTTGTGGCATTCGACGCCAGCGTCGAGCAGCAACAAGTCACCGCGCCGCACGGCACCGGTGTTGCGCGTCCAGTGCAGGACCGTTGCGTTCGAGCCACTGGCCGCAATCGTGTCGTAGCCGACGTCGTTGCCTTCGACGCGCGCGCGCAAATGGAAAACACCTTCGATGACCCTCTCACCTCGTCCCTCGGCGGCCGGCAGTGCGCGCACGACGTCTTCGAATCCTTTGACGGTGTAGTCGACCGCCAATTGAAGTTGCGCGATCTCGAAGTCATCCTTCACGAGACGGCGCTCGCTCAGCGCCGCGGCCAAGACTTGGTCGTCCTTATTCGGTTCGAGGTAGTCGTCGAGTTTCCGGTCGAATCCTCGGATACTCACGATCTCGGTCGTATCGAGCGCGGCGAGGCCGTGTTCCAGGCTCTCGAGCGGTGCCGTGTCGATCTCGTAGTAGCGGGCGGCTTCGGTCACCCCGCGACGGGCGCCAACCCACAACTCGCCGTAGCGAGCGTTGGTGAAGAACTCGTGCGTGCGTTGGTCGCGTCGGTCGGCGAGGTACAGCGTGGCGCGAGGTCCCGCGGTCCCTGGGGCGATGACGAGGACCGCGTCGGGTTCGTCACATCCAGTCAAATAGAAGAAGTCAGTGCCGGCGCGGAACCGATAGTCCGTGTCATTGGCGCGAACCTTATAATTGCCCGTGGCGACGACGATCGTACGGCCGGAGAACTCTTCGGCTAAGCGCGCTCGTCGTGTCGCGCAGAACGTGGCGGCGGGGTGGACTTCATTGTTGGGCGTTACGGTTGCCCAATTACTCGTCATGTGCTCCACGAGGGCGCGGGGTACCGCGGGACGGTGATCACCGGCCCAGATCCAATGTTCAGAGACAGGATTCTCTTCGGAAACGT
>CALGFJ010000069.1 GCA_937881055.1 uncultured Acidimicrobiaceae bacterium
GCCGAGATCGGTTCCTGGCTCGAGTCGACGCTGGACGAGCGAGAGCACCAACACTGAATCGATGTGATTGTCGTTCGACAGTCCCTTAGTTGAAAGTAGAAGTAGATGGATCTGTTCGAATACCAGGGCAAGCAGTACTTCGCGCGCTACGGCATCGCCGTGTCGCCCGGCGACATCGCCGACACCGTCGATCAGGCCGTCGAGGTCGCCGAACGCGTGGGCTATCCCGTCGTCGTGAAGGCGCAGGTGAAGGTCGGCGGACGCGGCAAGGCCGGCGGCGTGAAGCTGGCCCACGACGTGGACGAGGTGCGAGCGCACGCGGGCAACATCCTCGGGCTCGATATAAAAGGTCACGTCGTGCGCCGACTCTGGATCGAACGCTCCAGTGACATCGCCAAGGAGTACTACGCGTCGTTCACGCTGGATCGCCAGAACAAGACCCATTTGGGAATGCTGAGCGCCCAGGGCGGTGTCGAGATCGAAGTCGTCGCCGAGGAGAACCCCGACGCGATCGCCTTTCTGGCGATCGACCCGGTGCGCGGACTGGACTTAGAAACGTCACGGCGTTGGGTGAACGACGCCGAACTCGACGAAGCCGCGCGCGAGCAGGCCGCCGAACTGCTCGTGCACCTGTACGAGTGCTACACCAAGGGCGACTGCGACCTCGCCGAGATCAATCCGTTGATCCTCACGCCCGACAACGTGGTCCACGCGCTCGACGCCAAGGTGACCCTGGACGAGAACGCGTCGTTCCGCCACCCCGAGTGGGAGGAGTTCCGGGCCGATGAGTTCGAGGACCCGCGCGAGAAGTTGGCCAAGGAGAAGGGTCTCAACTACATCGGCCTCGACGGCACGGTGGGCATCATCGCGAACGGCGCCGGTCTGGCGATGTCCACGCTCGACGTCGTCAACCAGGTCGGCGGATCGGCGGCGAACTTCTTGGACATCGGCGGCGGCGCGAACGCCGACGTCATGGCCTCGGCGCTCGAGGTGATCAACACCGACCCGAAGGTGAAGGCGATCTTCGTCAACATCTTCGGCGGCATCACGCGCGTCGACGAAGTCGCCAACGGCGTGTTGGAGGCACTCAAGCGCGTGGCGATCTCGACGCCCATCGTGCTGCGACTCGACGGGACGAACGCCGTCGAGGGCCGCGCGATCCTTGCGCCACACTTGAACGATTCCCTGATCACCGAACCCACGATGTTGGACGCCGCCCGTCGGGCCGTCGCCCTCGCGAACGCCTAAAGGAAGAGACATGAGCATTTTCGTTGATGAGAACACCAAGGTGATCGTCCAGGGACTCACCGGCGGCCAGGGCCGCTTTCACGGACTGCGTAATCGTGACTACGGCACCAAGGTCGTCGGCGGCGTCACGCCCGGCAAGGGCGGGAGCGACGTCGACGGCATCCCGGTCTTCAACACGGTGAAGGAAGCGGTCGCCGCGACCGGCGCCACGGCGTCCTTCGTCAGCGTGCCCCCGAAGTTCGCCTCCGCGGCGATCATCGAGGCGGCCGAGGGTGGGATCACGTTCATCGTGTGCATCACCGAGGGCATCCCGGCTCAGGACGAAGCGATCACCTACAACCGCCTGGTCGAGGACTTTCCCGGGGTGCGACTCCTCGGTCCCAACTGTCCGGGCATCATCAGCCCCGGCAAGTGCAACATCGGCATCACCTCGGGCGACATCGCGTTGGCCGGGGGACCGGTCGGCATCGTGTCGCGATCCGGAACCCTCACCTACCAGGCCCTCTACGAGTTGAGCCAGCAGGGCATCGGCCAGACGACGTGCGTCGGAATCGGCGGGGACCCGGTGCCCGGCACCAACTTCATCGACTGCCTCGCGGCCTTCCAGGCCGACCCCGAGACGCTCGCGGTCATGATGATCGGCGAGATCGGGGGCTCAGAAGAGGAGCGCGCCGCCGAGTGGATCAAGGCCAACATGACCAAGCCCGTCGTCTCTTACATCGCCGGCGTCACGGCGCCCGCGGGACGAAAGATGGGTCACGCCGGGGCGATCATCTCGGGATCCAAGGGCACCGCGCAGGCGAAGATGGACGCGCTCGCCGCGGCCGGTGTGTTCGTCTGTCTGAACCCCACCGAGGCCGGCCAGAAAATGGGCGAGATCGTCAAGGCGCTGTAGCAGTTGGACGACGTTCGGCTCTGCGTACTGGTGTCCGGATCGGGCACCATCTTGGAAGCCATGGTGCGCGCCGGTCTGGACGTTTC
>CALGFJ010000070.1 GCA_937881055.1 uncultured Acidimicrobiaceae bacterium
TGATTTGTGAGCCCAGACCGAGGAGCAGTCGACCCCGCGAGAGCAGTTGCACGTCATTGGCCATCGTGGCGGTGATCATCGGGCTGCGCGCGAAGGCCACTACGATGCCGGTGCCGAGCTCTAACGTCGTGGTCGCCGTGGCCGCGCCGGCGACGATCAGGAGCGGGTCGTGTCCCGTTTCGGCGGACCAAGCGCCGTCGTAACCGGCGAGTTCGAGTTCGCGTGCCTCCGCGCCGGGGTCGTCACTGCGAAAGGAGAGTCCACCATCGACCAGCATGGGCGAAGTCTAAGTCGACGTCCCGAGCTCCGATGACTGGTGGAACACGGAACGTCAGCTGGCGAAGACCTGACCGACCATCGCTTCGACGTCATCGCGGGGCACGGCCGCTGAAAAGAGAGAGCCCTGTCCGAGTTCGCAACCCAGACGACGCAAACGGCTGAACTGCTCTACCGTCTCGATGCCTTCGGCGAGCATCGTCATGTTGAGCTTCTGTCCCAGCGAGATGATCGTTTCGAGCAACGTGTCGTTGCGGGCGGACTCGTGCACCGGGCGAATGAATGACTGGTCGATCTTGATGATTCGCGGACTGAGCGCCGCGAGGTAGGAGAGTGACGAGAATCCGGTGCCGAAGTCGTCGAGGGCGATGCCGACCCCCAGGGTGCCGAGGAGATCCAGCACCGTCATCGTTTCGGCGATGTCGATGAGGGCCACGCTCTCGGTAATCTCCAGAATCAGGTAGGCCGGAGGGAGTGAGCACTCGCGAAGCAAGTCCTTGATCGTCGGCACGAGGCCCGGGTCGAGGAACTGATGCGCCGAGAGGTTGACCGTCACGTAGGGACGACGCGACGTCGGATCATCGAACGTCCACGTGCTCGCTTCGCGGATGGCCTCGCGCAACGCGAAGGTACCCAGTTCGAGGATGAGGTCACTCTGTTCGGCCAAGGGTATGAAGACGGTGGGCGGGACCCATCCGCGCTCGGGGTGATGCCACCGCATCAGGGCCTCGAAGCCAACGACCTGGCTGGTCGTGAGATCGGCGATCGGCTGATAGTGCATCACCAGATCGCCGGCGTTGAACGCCTGACGCAACTCCTGGACCAGGGCGAATCGGTTGACGGCGCGTTGGTGCATCGTGGGCGTGAAGACGACGTGATGACCGCGTACGTGACGCTTCGCCTCATAGAGTGCGGCGTCCACGTTCTGGATTGTTTCGGAGAAGCTGTTGCACGTCGCGTCCCAGATAACGATGCCAATGCTCGCGCGCTGTTCGATGACGGATCCGGCGATGTTGTAGGGCTCGGCAATGACACTGATCAATCGCTCGGCGAGGACTTCCGCCTCGCTCGGTGAGGTCAGTCCCTCGGCCAAGTACAAGAACTCGTCGCCACCGAATCGACAGAGCGTGTCGGCCGAACGCGTCACCAGTTCCAAACGATTGGCTATCGCCGTCAGTAGTTGGTCGCCGACGAAGTGACCGTGGGTGTCATTCACGCCCTTGAAGTCGTCGAGGTCGATCAAGAGCACGGCGCCGATTCCGCCTTGTCGAACGACCCGGCCGTGGGCCTGGGCGAGTCGGTCTTCGAAGAGCGCCCGATTGGCCAGGCCGGTGAGTGGATCGTGGAGGGCTTGATGCGAGAGCTGGGCAGCGAGTGCGCGTTCCTCGGTGATGTCGCGCTCGGAGAACACGAAGTACAAGATGGTGCCGTCGGCGTCGCGCGCCGGAGATCGTGACACCTCGACGTCGATGACCCGGCCGTCCTTGCGTAAATATCGTTTGACGTAGCGCTCCTGATCCACCTCGCCCGAAATGAGCCGCTGGTGCGTGCTCTCGGTGATGCCGACGTCGTCGGGGTAGGTGAACGGCGTCGAGTCACATCCGAGCAACTCTTCTTTGGTGAAGCCCACCATCTGGCACATCGCGTCGTTGACCGCGATGATTCGGTCGTGGGCGTCGGTGAAGGTCATCGGCGCCATGTTGTTCTCGAACGCGACGCGGAATCGAAGTTCGGCGTCGGCGCGAGCCTGCTCACTCGTTCGTTGGGTGCTCACGTCACGGATGGCCACGACGACCCACGAGCCCTGGTCGAGCGCGAGCGGCGAACGCGAGACTTCGACAGGTACCTCTCTACCGTCGCGACGCAGGATCGTCAGATCCGTGTCGCTCCAAATTGAGCTGACCGGCGAGTGACCACGCTCACGACGGGCGCGCAGCAGTCG
>CALGFJ010000071.1 GCA_937881055.1 uncultured Acidimicrobiaceae bacterium
CCATGCCGCCCATCGTGCCGATCTGCAGATCGACGACGACGAGGTCGACGCCGCCTTGTTCGACGCGGGCGATGACTTCGGGACCACTGGCGACCTCTTCGATGAAGAGGTCCGGTCCCTCGAGCGTGGCGCGCAGCTCTTTGCGTAGGGAGGCGAGGTCACTCGCCAGAAGAACAATCGCCATTGTGTCAGCGTAGCGGAGCAAGAAAATGCGTCGTTGTTGGCCGAAACGACGGAGCGAAAATTCTTCTTGCCCCCTCGCCGGTGAGTGGTTATCCTGCGGTTCTGGGTGAAACCGGGGGGGAGTGACGTATGGCGATTACGCCTTTGGATTGGACGGACGCCGCCGCGTGTCGCAACAGTGAGGGCGCGCTCTTCTATCCGGCCGACAGCGCTGAGCGCAAAGAGGATCGATTGGAGCGAGAGTTGGTCGCCAAGCGGATTTGCGCGAGTTGTGGGGTGCGTGACGAGTGTCTCGAAGCGGCGCTCGCCCGCCACGAGTCCTACGGGATCTGGGGCGGACTCAACGAAATCGAACGACGGGGACTACTCCGTACGTGAACTGACCCACCCGAGTTGTGCCGGGCTCACGCGCGTCAGCACAATGAGTAACGCGAACGTCACGATGTGCACGCCCGTGCAGTACAGGCAGAGGTTGTCGATGATGATGAGTTCGGCGTAGAGCAGCCACAGCACGAAGCACATCGAAATGATCGCGATCACAAAGCGCGCCACGTGAATCCAGTAGTTCCGCGCCCGCCAACCCCAGGGGGAGTTCAGCACGGTCATCACGACGTAGGTTCCCAGTCCGAGGAACGCCACCGGAATACCGAGGAATCGAGATTGCGACGACGTGGTGACGACCCCGCAGTTGATGAACCCCTTGTCCGTACAGAAGAGTGCCTGGGGTTCGAAGTGCGTGATCGTGAGGTACGTCGCGAACGCCAAACCGATCAGGCTCAGCGTGAACGTCGTGACGACCGCCCAGGGGGGAACGCGACCGAGCGTTCGATTCACTTAATCTTCATCGCCGTTTTTGCGGCCATCACCCCAGAGCTCGAACAGACCGTAGCCGGCAGGTTGTTGGTGAGTGAACAGATCGCCGCGGTCTGGTAGTTCGCCGACGCAATGATCGCGTCAGTGACGGGACTCGACGAGTCGGTCAGGCCCGTGGCGATGGCCGAACGCGTCAGGTTGGTCAGGGTGTCGGGGGAGAAGCTCGCTCCGGACATGAGGAACTTGTTGTCCATCGTGATGAAGGGAATCGGATTGCCATCGGCCTTCGTGAGACCCGGGATGAACTTCGGCGTGTCGTATTTCACCACCAGCGCCTGCTCGGCCTTGGTCGGAGTCTGGAGAAGCTGGTAGTTGGTCCCCGCGGCGTTCAAGTAGTTGGTGTACTCCTCGATACTCTTGAACACGATGTACTTGGACTTGTAGGACGCCCTGACGAAGGTGAACGACGGGGTATTCGGGTAGGTGTCATGGGCGTAGCTGGCCATGTTGCCCAGTCCCGACCACGTACCGAAACGACTGAGGGCGATGATCGTCGACCAGCGTTGTGCCGCGCAGTACGGGCAGTACTCGGCGCCGAGGTAGAAGACCTCCGGCGCCGTCGTGCCCGAACTGGTCTGAGCCGTCAGGGGAGGCTGGCCCTTCACGGGAATCGGCGCGGAGACCTGCACGACCGGCGACGTCACACCAACCGCGTTGAAGACCGACGCCGGCACGCCCGTCACTTGGGCCATGGTCGTCGGGTCGACCGGCGAGAACGAACCCTTACTCGTGGCTGGCGTGGAACCACCGCTGAGGACCTTCACGAGCACCAGGGTCACCACGATGACCACGACGAGTCCAATGGCGAGCCACGTGAAGAGTCCGGCCGGTCGACCACTCGAGGACTTCGCTGCAACCCGGGCGGGCGGTCGCCTGGCCGCCTGGGTCGCCGGGCGATGCGACGCGATGTTCTTCTTTGATGCGGGGGACTTGGCCACGATGCTCCTTGGTGCGCTTAGGACAACAAACTTAGTGGACGCGGCAATGAGGCCAACTTCAGGGCCGGCGCTGAGTAGTTTTCACTATGGCCGAAATTTTGAGTCCCCGTCCGGCCGCGACCGTAATCTCACTACGTGACGGCACGAATGGTTACGAAATTCTTATGCTCCGTCGGAACCTCAACAGCGATTTCGTCGGCGGCGCGTACGTCTTCCCGGGTGGACGAGTGGACGAAGCCGACGCGGGTCCGACCGCCCAGCGTCTCGCGTTCGGGATCACTGACGCGGAGGCGTCGCTGCGTCTCGGGCTCGACAGCGGCGGCCTCGCGTACTACGTCGCGTGCCTGCGCGAGCTCTTCGAAGAGGCGGGACTGCTCATCGCGTGCCACTTTGGCGGCGCACCGGTGGCGTTCGACGATGACGAAATGATCCGCCGTTTGGCCGCCAGTCGCCGGGAGGTGAACGCCGGCACGCTGGATTTCACCTCGATGATGGAGCGAGAAGGACTGTTGCTCGACCTGCGAGGACTGGAATACATCGCTCACTGGGTGACCCCGACGGGTCCGCCACGGCGATACGACACGCGCTTTTTCGTGGCGCTGGCCCCCGAGGGCCAAGTGGCCACCCACGACGCCGGAGAAACCGTGGCCGACCAGTGGATACGCCCAGTCGATGCGCTCGACGCGCACGCCCGAGGCGAGCTCGAGATGATATTTCCGACGATCCGTAACCTCGAGGCGATTGCGCACTTCGGGTCGTCGCACGAGGTGCTCTCGTACGCGAGGTCGCTCATGGACATCGTGCGCGTCGAACCGCGCATCGTGACGCGACACGACGAGGTACAGATTTTTCTTCCGGGCGACGACGGCTACGACGACTGAGGACTGCTCGCGACCGCTTTCTCGATCGAGTCGAGCATCCGCGCCGAACACCCCACCGCGCCAAAGGGCGGGGCGACCTCGTCGACGATCCGCCGGGCCAATTGATGGAAGACGCCGCCGTCGCCTTCCGCGAGGACCGCGGGTTGACCGTGATCACCGCCTTCGGCGATCGCCGCATCAAGTTCGATTTCGCAAAGGAGCGGCACGTTCAGTTCGTCACTGAGCGCCCGCCCGCCCCCTTCACCGAAGACGTTGTGTCGCTCGCCGCACGCGCACGTGAAGCCGCTCATGTTTTCAATGACGCCGAGCACACGGATGTTGGACTTGCGCGCGAAGTCCGCGGCCCGAGCGGCGACGCGTTGCGCGGCGATCGTCGGCGTGGTCACGACGAGTTGACCCATTTGCGGCAAGAGACGCGCCAGCGTCATCGCGATGTCGCCGGTCCCCGGCGGTGTGTCGATCAACAGGTAGTCGATGCCCGACCACTCGGCATCTTCGATGAACTGGGCGACGGCCTTTTGCACCATCAGACCCCGCCACATGAGGGCCTGGTCCTCATCGGCGAGCAGGCCCATCGAAAGCAACTTGATGGAGCCGGGCCCCACGGATCGCACGAGCGGCCGCATCTTGCCGCCGCTCGCCTCGACGTCGCCGTGAATGCCCAACAATCGACTCAAAGAGAATCCCCAGATGTCGGCGTCCAACACGCCGACGCAGCGACCGGTCTCGGCGAGCGCGACGGCGAGGTTCGCGGTGATCGACGACTTGCCGACGCCGCCCTTGCCCGAAGCGATCATGAGGACCGGGGTCTGCGTGGGGATGGACGTCGACGGCGCGTTTCCTTGCGCAATTGTCCTCGCGCGCTGCATGAGCGCCGCTTTGGCCGGGGCGTCCAAGACGCCCATGACGAGCTCGACCGTCTCGACGTCGTCGAGCGAGAGCGCGGCTTCTCTGACGTCGCGCTCGATCTGACTTCGTAGGGGACAACCCACGGTCGTGAGCGAGACGTGCACCACGGCACGGCGCTGTGAAACAGAGATCTCCCCCACCATCCCCAATTCGACGATGGAGGCCCCGAGCTCGGGGTCGAGCACCTGCGCGAGGCGTTCTCGCAGTCGATCAGAGGTTTGCACGATGAAACGCTACCGGTGAATGAAGTGGGGTGTTCAATGAGGAAATCCCTCACTATCATGGACGTAAGAACTCTCCGAGGAGCGCCATGTCGAACATGACCACCACCAGCGTGAACCTAACCAAGAAGGATCCCAACCCGATCAACTTGACCGATGGCGCCGCCGAGAAGGTGGCCGAACTGATCGCCGCCGAGGGTGTCGAGGAACTGTTGGCGCTGCGCGTCTCGGTGAAACCGGGGGGCTGCTCTGGTTTCAACTACGACATGTACTTCGACTCGGAGTTCGCCGACGACGACATCGTGCGCGAGTTCGGCGACGTCAAGGTCGTCGTCGACGCCTCGAGCGCCGAACTGCTCAACGGTTCGACGCTGGAGTACTCCGACTCGCTGCAGGGCGCCGGATTTCACATCACGAACCCCAACGCGACGCGCACGTGCGGTTGCGGCAACTCCTTTAGTTAAGAGACTGTCATGGCGGAGGCGTTCGGTCCCTACTCCCATTGGCGTCGCGCTGGCGACCTCGTCGTCATCTCGGGTCAGCTCGGCGTCGTGCCGGGACACGACAAGCCGACAATGATCGAAGGCGGCGCGCCCGAGCAACTTCGCCAAGCCCTCGTGAACGCCCGGTCCGTACTCGCCGAAGCCGGCGCCACGTTCGATCAGGTCGTGAAGGCCACGTTGTTCATCACGGATATGGCGGTGTTCGGTGCGTGCAACGAGGTGTGGATCGAAGCGTTCGAACCGCCGCGCCCCACTCGTTCAGCGGTCGCCGTCGCGCAACTCCCCCTGGGCGCACTCGCCGAAGTCGAACTCTGGGCCTACGCGCCCCTCGACTAGACCGAGTATTCGTTCGGCGACGTGCCGAACTTGTAGCCCACTGAGCGCACCGTCTGGATCAGGTGTGCGTGCTCTTCGCCCAACTTCGCGCGCAGACGTCGCACGTGCACGTCCACCGTTCGTGCACCGCCGTAGTACTCGTAACCCCACACCCGACTGAGCAGCGTCTCACGGGTGAAGACCCGGTTCGGGTTGGTGGCGAGGAAGCGCAGCAACTCGTACTCCATGTACGTGAGGTCCATGACGCGTCCGGCGATCGCGGCTTGATAGGTCTCTAAGTTCATCGAGAGTCCGCCGTGGTCAATGCGCGGCGCGACGCTCTCGTTGCCCGCGCGGCGAAGTCGATGACGAAGTCGCGTCGCTAGTTCACTGACGTCGAACGGTCCGACCACGAAGTCGTCAAAGAGGTCCTCACGGAACGTGAGTTCGTCGAGTTGATAGTGATCCAGCAATAGGATGATCGGTCCGACACCGTGACTTCGCGCCCGAAGCTGACGACAGAGGTTCATGGCTTCGGTGAAAGGGAAGGCCGCCGCGTTGATGACGGCTCCGGCGAAACCGTCGGTCGGCTCGAGCGCGGTGACCTCGTTGAGTCGTCCCGTCACCGCGACCGCCGGTGTCACCCCCGTCACGTCAAATGCCTTTCGCACCGGCCCTTCGCACGAGGGCACGCAGAGTACGACGTCGAAGTTCATAGCAACGGGAGGTAGCGCTCGAGTTCGAAGGGTGTGACCTGTCCGCGGTAGGCGTCCCATTCGGAACGCTTGTTGCGCAAGAACCACTCGACCTGATGTTCGCCCAACGTCTCGTGCAGCAACACGGAGGACTCCATGAGGTCCAACGCCTCGGCGAGGGATTGGGGCAGGGGCGCCATGCGCTCGCCCTCGGTCGGCAATTCGTAGTCGCCGCGCACGCCGCGAAGGCCCGCGGCGAGGATGACCGCGAACGCGAGATACGGGTTGGCGGCCGGGTCCGGCGAGCGGTACTCGACGCGCGTGGAGTCCACGCGCCCCGGCTTGACCGAGGGGATTCGCACGAGTGCCGCCGCGTCGTAGCGCGCCCACTTGGCTTCGACGGGGGCTTCGGCCCCGGGGACGAGTCGCTTGTAGGAGTTGACCCACTGGTTCGTCACCGCGGTTATTTCGGGAGCGTGCCGGACGAGTCCCGCGATGAACTTCGTCGCGACGTCACTCAGTCCGTAGGGCCCGTCGCCGATGAACGCGTTCTGGTCGTCGCGCCAGAGCGAGAGGTGCGTGTGCATGCCCGATCCTTGGACGTTCGCCAGGGGTTTCGGCATGAAGCTCGCCGAGACGTCGGCCTGGCGCGCCAATTCCTTCACCACGTGTCGCACCGACATCACGGTGTCGCCCATGGTGAGGGCGTCGGTGTAGCGCAGGTCGATCTCGTGTTGACCGGGGGCGTCTTCGTGCTGCGCGTGCTCGACGCCGATGCCCATCTCTTCGAGGGTCAAGACGGTCCGGCGTCGCAGTTGGCTCGCGGTGTCATCGGGTAACAGGTCGAAGTAACTGCCGCGGTCGATCGGCACCGGTGCCGACATCGCGTCGAGACCCTCGAAGTAGAAGTACTCGATCTCCGGTGCGACGAAGAAGGTGTAGCCCTGGGAGCGTGCTTCGCCGAGCACTCGTCGCAGCTGCTGGCGCGGACATCCGTCGAAGGGCGTGCCGTCGATGTTGACGATGTCGCAAAAGACCCGTGCGACCCCGGCCCCCTCTTCGTACCAGGGAAGGAGTTGGAAGGTCGTGAGATCCGGCCGGGCCAAGACGTCCGATTCCTGCGTTCGCGAGAAGCCGTCGATCGAACTGCCGTCGAAGGTCATGCCCTGGTCGAGGGCGTCCTCGAGTTCAGCCGGCGTGACGTGGAAGGCCTTGTGGCGACCGAGAACGTCGGTGAACCACAATTGGACGAAGCGAATGCCGCGCTCCTCCACGGTTCGCAGTACGTACTGGGCCTGGCTTTGCATAGGGACCATTCTCGCACCTTCCCGCCAGTACCACTTTTGGATCGCAAATGACGAAACCCGCCGCGTAGCAGCGGCGGGTTTCGTCTGCGCTCTTTAGCGTCGACTGGCCGCTTTCTTCGCCGGAGCCTTCTTCGCGACCGCCTTCTTCGCCGGAGCCTTCTTGGCGGCCACCTTGGTCGCGGGCGCCTTGGACTTGGCGCTCGCGGCGCCGCACGCGGTCTCGGTGATCAGTCGAGCGACGACGTAGGGGTCGACGTTGGCGTTCGGGCGACGGTCCTCGATATAGCCCTTCTTGTCGCGCGCGACGTGGGCCGGGATTCGCACCGAAGCACCGCGGTCCGACACCCCGAAGGAGAACTTCGACCAGTGCGCGGTCTCGTGCGCCCCGGTCAATCGGTCTTCGATGCCGACGCCGTAGTTGGCGATGTGCTCTTTCACGCGGGTTCCCAGAGATTCGGCCGCCGCGACGCACGCGGCGTAGCCACCGGCTGCGCGCATCTGCTTCGTGGAGAAGTTCGTGTGCGCGCCCGCTCCGTTCCAGTCGCCCTTGACCGGCTTGGCGTCAAAGTTGACGTCGACGCCGAACTCCTCGGCGATTCGCTCGAGCAGCCATCGCGCGAGCCAGAGTTGGTCGCCGATCTCGACCGGGCCGAGCACACCGACTTGGAACTCCCATTGACCCATCATCACTTCGGCGTTCGTGCCTTCGATGCCGATTCCGGCGCGAATGCACGCCAGGGTGTGGGCTTCGACGATGTCGCGACCGGGCATCTTCGCTCCGCCGACGCCGCAGTAGTACGGACCCTGGGGCGCGGGGAAGCCGTCTTCGGGCCACCCGTAGGGGCGGCCGTCCTGGAAGAAGGTGTACTCCTGTTCGATGCCGAACTTCGGCTCGAAGCTCGCGTACGTCTTGGCGACGGCGGCGGTCGCGGAGCGCTCGTTGGTGACGTGGGGCGTCATGTCGGCGTTCAGCACCTCGCACATCACGAGCACGTCGTTCGAACCTCGAAGAGGATCGGGGACCGAGTACACGGGCGCCAGCACGCAGTCCGAGAAATGACCGGTCGCCTGGTTCGTGCTCGACCCGTCGAAGCCCCACACGGGCGGCTTGCTCCCGACGTTGACGACCTTGGTCTTGCTCCGCAGCTTGCGCGTGGGCTCGCTTCCGTCGATCCAAATGTATTCGGCCTGATACTTCAAAATCGCTCCTCACAGATGTCGCGTCGCACCTCGTGCGTTCCCATCCAGTCTGGTGCAGCGCCGTCACGCGCGACCCCCAGTTTTGTTAACCGCGTGTGAACGTTCGCCGGAAAATGTTGCGCGTCGCGCCGGTAGGCTCACATTCGTGCCTGTGATCAGACTCGCCATGGCCCAAATGAACGCGGTCGTGGGCGGCTTCGCACAGAACGTCGAGACGCTCGGGCGATTCCGCACCCAAGCCGCCACGGCGGGCGCCGATCTGGTGCTGACGCCCGAACTGTCGCTGATGGGCTATCCACCGGAGGACCTGCTCCTCAAGGAGGGTTTCATCGAGGCGTCGCGTGTCGCACTGATCGAGATGGCCCTCTTGGACAACGTGCCACCGGTCCTGGTCGGCACCGTCGTGAGCGAGGGACTCGAAGATATCGCCCTGGCGCCGTCGAGCGATGGACGAGACGTCGCGCGTCCGGCCTTTGGCGAACTCGGCCCTCCCCACATCGCCAATGCCCTGGTCGCGTTGAGCGACGACGGCGTCGTGGCGATCGCCACCAAACGCCTGCTCCCGAACTACGACGTCTTCGACGAACAGCGCTACTTCCATCCGGGTGTCGGACCCCACACGATCATCAACGTTCGCGGCGTCGCGGTCGGTCTCATGATCTGTGAGGACGTGTGGATCCACAACGGTCCGGCGGCCGAGTTGGCCCGAGAGGGCGCCACGATGCTGGTGGTCGCGAACGCGTCACCGTACGCGCGAGGACGACGCGAGGAACGTGAAGCGATGTTGCGCGAACGCGCACTCGAGACGAACTGTCCGATCGCCTACGTCAATCTCGTGGGCGGCCAGGACGAACTCGTCTACGACGGCCAGAGCGTCGTCGTGAACGCCCAGGGCGACGTCATCGCGCGCGCCGCGGCGTTCAGCGAGGAGTTATTGGTCTGTGAGATCGACGCGCGCGCGTCAACCCAGGGCGTGCCACTCGCGAGCGGCTACGCCGGCGACGATTCGCGACTCACGGCGCTGCACGTGAACCGGGTCGCCGAACCGCTGAGTGAGGTCGAAGAGGTGTATCAAGCCCTGGTGATGGGCACGCGCGACTACCTGCGCAAGAACGGCTTTCGAACCGCCGTCATCGCGCTGTCGGGCGGCGTCGACTCTTCGTTGGTGGCCGCGATCGCCGTCGACGCCGTGGGCGCACGCGCCGTGCGCGGCTTCGCCATGCCGTCGCGCTACTCCTCGGAACACTCCGTCGCCGACGCCCAAGACCTCGCGTCGCGACTCGATATTGACATCACCACCATTCCCATCGAGAGTGCCCATTCGGCGCTCGGCGGGGCGCTCAGCGACGTGCTCGGTGGCGATCCCCACGGCATAACCGACGAGAACTTGCAATCACGCATCCGCGGCGTGATCCTTATGGCCATCTCGAACGATACGGGGGCGATCGTGTTGACGACGGGCAACAAATCGGAGATGGCGACGGGTTATTCGACGCTCTACGGTGACTCGGTCGGCGGATTCGCGGTGATCAAGGACGTGCCGAAGACGCTCGTCTACGAGCTCTGTCGGTACCGCAATGAATCAGCGGCCAAGGTCGGCGATCCCGAGCCGATTCCCTCGGCCGTGCTGACCAAGGCGCCGTCGGCCGAACTTCGTCCGGACCAGCGAGACGACCAGTCACTGCCGCCCTATGACGTGCTCGATCCCTTGCTCGAGCTCTACGTGGAGGACGACGCCACCGCCGAGACGATGATCGCCCTGGGCCACGATCCCGATCTCGTCCTGCAAATCACCCGGCTCGTCGATCGCAGTGAGTACAAGCGCCGCCAGATGGCGCCGGGGGTGCGGATCTCCAAAAAGGCCTTCGGACGAGACCGGCGCATGCCGATCACGAACGCGTTTCGCCAAGAGACCTTGTGACGCCCTCCAATCGCGAGATCGCCGAACACATCCTCGCGTGCTACGACACTATTTATATTGTCCTGGGTGAGAGCGCGCCGACGCTGGTGAACGACGCGTACGTGGTACGCACTTATGAGACGGCTCGCGCCTACGGGGCCCTCGCCCTCGAGTTGCGAGAGCACCTCGGCGAACCTCGAGTGGGACCACTCCCCGTGCTCGAAAGCGTCCTTCGCGAAGCGGTCGCGGGCGACGCCTCCGGCGCCCTGGTGCTCTACGCCATGGCCATGGTCGTCGGTCCACGACTGTTGGTGTCGTTACTGGACGCCCGAAACGCGCTGTCGAGCGACGCTGTACTGAGCGAGCTGTTCAGCGACGCCTCGATGGTCTGTGTGAAGGAGATCCGCGCGACCGGCGACGCCGCGAAGGATCAGGCGCCAATTGACGATGACGGCTGGCAGAACCTGGCGCGCGAGCTCTCGTCAACGCTCGATGTGGCGGGAAACGCTGAGAGTTTGGGTATTTCCCGGTAGGTTGCCAAGGTCCGTATAACTAGTAGTACCGGAATCTCCGGTGTCGGGTATCAAGGGAGAATCATGGCAAAAGATCGCGTCGATAGAGATGATGAGGACCTCGTACGTCTCTACCTGTCCGATATCGGTCAGTACACCCTTCTGACCAAGGACGATGAAGTCCGCCTGGCCCAGACGATCGAAGAGGGTCGCGAGGCCAAGGCCGAACTCGATGGCGCCGAGACCGACAAGAAGATCAAGCTCACGCCGAGCAAGAAATTAGCGCTGAAGCGCTCCATTCACCGCGGTGACCAGGCAGAACGTGACTTCGTGCAGTCAAACTTGCGCCTCGTCGTGTCGATCGCCAAGAAGTACCAGGCGTCGGGACTGCCGCTGCTCGACCTCATTCAAGAGGGCAACCTCGGTCTGATGCACGCCGTCGAGAAGTTCGACTGGCGCAAGGGTTTCAAGTTCTCGACCTACGCCACCTGGTGGATTCGTCAGGCGATCACCCGCGGCATCGCCAACACGGGCCGCACCATCCGCCTCCCGGTGCACGCCGGCGACACGCTGGCCCGGGTCCAAAAGGCCCAGTCACGGCTCGAACTCAAGTTCGGAC
>CALGFJ010000072.1 GCA_937881055.1 uncultured Acidimicrobiaceae bacterium
TCGCCGCGTCGATCAAGACGACGATCGCCCAGGACATCGCCTCGGTGCCGAAGCACCCGGGAAAGACCCTCACCGCGTACTACGAGCTCGACACGACGTACTACTCGCTCACGAGCTCCACGTTCGTGGGATCGCTCTTGAAGTCACTCGGTGTGGTCAACATCGCCGACGCGCAGAACACCACGGCCGACGCCGGGTACCCGCAGTTGAGCGCGGAATACATCCTCAGCGCGGATCCCAAGATGATCTTCCTCGCTGACACGATCTGCTGCAAGGTGTCGGCGGCGACCGTCGCCAAGCGGCCCGGTTTTTCGAAGGTCGTCGCGGTTAAAGACGGCGAAGTGATCGGACTCAACGACAGCGTCGCGTCGCGCTGGGGCCCACGACTGAGTCTGCTCATGAATCAGCTCACGGCGTCGGTGAAGGGTGCGCTGAAGAACCCCAAGCTCTGGAAGTAGAGCGTTGACCAATCCGCCCACGAGAAGTCGGGTCGCAGTCGTCGCGGCCGGCACCGTCGTCGCGCTCGTCGTCGCGATCGTGTGCGGATTGGTCATCGGTCCGACGTCCATAGGCACGTGGCGCATCGTGGGCGACATGCTCGCGCACGTCGGCATCGGCCACAACACCCTGACGCCGCTGCAATCGACCATCGTCTGGCAGTACCGAGCTCCGCGGATGGTGATCGGACTGCTGGCTGGTTCGATGTTGGCGGTCGCGGGCGGGACCTATCAAGGTGTCTTTCGTAATCCGCTGGCCGATCCCTACCTACTCGGCGTCGCCTCCGGCGCGGGACTCGGCGCCACGTTCGCGATCATCGACATCAGTCACGGCACCGGCACGCCCGCCTGGACGCCACTGCTCGCCTTCGTCGGCGCGCTCGGTGCGGTCACCGTGACGTGGTTGATCGGCGGACGGAGTTTGCGGTCGAATACCGCGACGTTGATCCTCGCCGGAGTGGCGGTGGCGTCGCTGCTCACGAGCGCCCAGACCTTCTTGCAACAGCAGTCGAGCGCTGGCTCGATCGCCCGGGTCTACATCTGGCTCCTGGGTTCGCTCGCGAGCGCCGGATGGGGCACGGTGTGGCTGGTCTTTCCCTACGTCATTGTCTGCATCATCATCTGCGTCGGTGCGGGCCGAGCGCTCGACGTGATGAGCGTCGGCGAAGATGAGTCGCGTTCGCTCGGCGTGCCGGTACGGCGCGTTCGCTTCATCGTGATCGCGGCCTCGTCACTGGGTACCGCGGCCATCGTGTCGGCCGTCGGACTCGTCGGCTTCGTCGGCATCATCGTGCCGCACATTGTGCGTCTTCTCGTCGGCACGTCGTACCGACGGATCCTTCCGATCTCCGTGATCTTCGGCGCGGCCTTCTTAGTCTTCGCCGACACGATCGCGCGCACGGTGATCGCGCCCTCGGAGCTGCCGCTCGGTGTGGTAACCGCCCTCATCGGGGCACCGGTCTTCGTGATCATCCTCAGCCTCCGTCGACCGGTGGCGATATGAGCTCGGTCGAAGTGAAGGATCTGAGTGTCCGCGCCGGCTCGAAGGTGTTGGTCTCGAAGGTGACCCTGAGCATCGATCCCGGCACGTGGTGCACGATCATCGGCCCCAACGGGGCCGGTAAGACCACGTTGGTCGAGACGATCGCCGGGCTTCGCCGGGCGTCGCACGGAACCATCTCGATCCTCGGCCAGGAAATCGCCGCGATGAACGAACGACAGCGAGCGCTGCGCGTCGCACTGGTCCCGCAGCACCCGGTCGTGCCCAGTGGCATGAGCGTCTATGACTACGTCGCCCTCGGACGCGTCGCCCATCACGGACTGTTCCACTCGGCGAGCGCCCGCGATCGCACGGTCGTCGAATCGGTCCTCGAGCGACTCTCCCTGATCGAGTTCCGTGAACGCGACGTGGCGACCCTCTCGGGCGGCGAACGACAGCGAATGGTCCTCGCGAGGGCGTTGACGCAGTCGACGATGGTCGTCGTGCTGGACGAGCCCACCACGGGACTGGACTTGCGCCACCAGATGGACTTGTTGGAGCTGTTGAAGAGCGAAGTCCACGAGTGCGGCCTCACGATCATCGCGACGTTGCACGACCTCACCTTGGCCGGGCAGTTCGCCGATCGCCTCGTACTGCTGGACAAGGGCGAAGTCGTGCTCGACGGCCCCGCCGCGCAGGTGATTCGCAGCGACGAATTAGCCCGGCGCTACGGCATGACGCTGCGCGTCGTCGACGTCGACGGATCCGACGTGGTCGTGCCGGTTCGTCGCTGAGCGAACGTGAACGCCTGGTGAACCTTTTTCAATGGCACTATCCAATCCCTTAGACTTGTCACAATCAACGAAGGGAACCACGTGCGACGCACGCGAATCGTAGCCACCATCGGTCCGTCCTCGGAGAGCGACGAGGTCCTGAAGGAACTGGCCGTGGCTGGGGTCGACGTCTTTCGACTCTCCTTCGCGCACGGGGACATCCCTTCGGGCATCGCGCGCCTCCGACGCCTGAGGGACCTGGTGCCCGATCGCGCCATCATGGTCGACATCCCGGGTCCCAAGATCCGGGCCGGCTCCTTCGGCACCTCTCCGGTGTCGCTCACCGTGGGCGACGAAATCGAGTTGAGTGAAGGTTTCGACGAGTCGTCGTCCGCGACGCACATCGTCGTGGAGCGCCTCCACGTCCTGGCCCAACTCAGTGTGGGCGACCTGATCCATATCGGTGACGGTGGGGTCTCGCTCCTGGTCGAGAAGACCGGTTCCAAAGCCCGTGCCCGGGTCACGTCCGGCGGGTCGGTCCAGGGAAAGCCGGGGCTCTCGCTGCCGTCTTCGTTGCTGAACGACCGCCTACCGACCGACGACGACCGGGCACGCTTAGAGGCGCTGCGCAGCGAGTCCTTCGAGATCCTCGCGGTGTCCTTCGTGCGATCGGCCTTCGACATGGTCTCGGTCCGCACGGCGCTCTCGCGAGACGACGTCATGATGATGGCCAAGATCGAGACCGGCGAAGGCGTCGAGAATCTGGATGAGATCATCACGGTCTCGGACGCCATCATGGTCGCGCGCGGGGACCTCGGAGTGCGAATGCCGATCGAAGAGGTCCCGCACCTCCAAAAGGAGATCGTTCGCCACGGCGTGCGCTACGCCCGTCCGGTCGTCGTGGCCACCCAGATGCTCGAGTCGATGACGCACTCCCAAGTCCCGACGCGCGCCGAAGTGACCGACGTCGCCAACGCGGTGCTCGACGGAGCCAGTGCAGTCATGTTGAGCGGTGAAACCGCGATCGGCGACGATCCGGTCGCCGTCGTGACCACGATGGACCGCATCGTGCGACGGGCCGAAGAGTATTTCGACTACGCGGGATGGGGCTCGGATCTTGGCGTCCAACAGGTTGGCGCGGGAACTCGCTCGACCCGCGTCACCGCGGCCATCACCGGCGCCGCGTGGCGCGCCGCGATGGAGGAGCAGGCGGTCGCCATCGTCGCGTGCACGCGTTCGGGCATGACCGCTCGCGCCATCTCTCGCTTTCGACCACCCATGCCCATCGTCGCGATCACGCCCAGTGACGCGACCGCGCGCCAACTGCACTCGTCGTGGGGTGTGCAGGAGATCTACGTCTCACCGGCCCAGGACATCGATGAACTGTGTGAAGTGGCGGTCACGCGACTCAAGCAGTCGGGTACGGCCAAGAGCGGCGACCCGGTCGTCATCATGGCCGGTTCGGCCTCGGGCGGCGCGCAGGTCACCGACACCGTGCGCATGCTCATCGTTCCCTAACTCTTCAAATCTCGAAGCGTTGTTGGAGCACGGGTTCGTGTTCGCACGACGACTGCGCCACGTCACCACGCCGGGCGCTCCTTCAACTTTGCGTAAGAAAACCTCGAAGACGACATCCGATTTGAGTGGTGGTGACGAATAGACCTCAGTGCCGCAAGCACCGAGGCTGACGTTGGACGAAGGAAAGCCAACGAAGCCTCCGAACGGTCCCACGATCGTGGGTCGACAAGGAGGAGTGGCAATGCAGGACATCTCTCGGAGGGGCTTCTTGAAAGTCGCTCGCAACGGAATCGCCGCGGCGGGACTCGTCGCCGTCGCCCCGACGGCGTTGGCCGCTACCGCCGGGGCCGCGATCAAACCCAAGGCATCGAAGCCAACACCGACGGTTCGACCGGTCTCCTCGAAGGAGAACCTCGTGATTCACGTACCAAATCCCAGTACGGGCGAGATCCACTTCATGGTCGGCACTCGAGAAGTCGTACGACACGACCGCGCCCTCGTCGCGCGACTCGTGCGCGACGTCAGCTGAACCAAGCAGTAATCGCGTTTCCCTAACTCTCCACTCTCACTCTTCAGAAAGGCCTACCCAATGTCGTCCCACTCAGAAGCACCGGAAATCTCCAAGGACCCCGTCGCCGACAGCACGGACCTCTACGCCTTCATCAGCCCCGACAGCCCGAACACGGTGACGCTGATCGCGAACTACATCCCGCGCCAACAGCCCGCCGGTGGCCCGAACTTCTTCGAGTTCGGCGACGACGTGCTCTACGAGATCCACGTGGACAACAACGGTGACGGCGAGGCTGACGTCACGTTCCAGTTCCGCTTCGAGACGGTCCTCACCGACACCGGCGCCAACGACACGTTCTTGTACAACACGGGTCAGATCA
>CALGFJ010000073.1 GCA_937881055.1 uncultured Acidimicrobiaceae bacterium
AGAAGTACAGCCACATCGTGTGGATCATGCTCGAAAACGTCGGTTACTCGATAGTCGGTTCATCCAGTGCCCCGTATTTCAACGAGCTGGCGTCGCGGTGCGGACTGGCGACCAACGACTTCGCGGTCTCGCATCCGAGTCTGCCCAATTACATCGCTTTGACATCGGGCTCCACACAAGGGATCACCGACGATGGCGAACCGAGTTCGCATCCACTCAGCTCCCCGAGCATCTTCTCAGAACTGGGACCCAACTGGAAGGCGCTGGTTGAGTCGATGCCTTCACCGTGTGATCGCGTCACCAGCGGGCAGTACGCGGCGCGACACAATCCCGCCGTCTACTTCACCACTCTCACTTCGCAATGTCGGCGAAACGACGTACCACTGCGCCTCCCGTTGAACCTGAGCGCTGGCTTCACGATGATCGTGCCAAATATTTGCGACGACATGCACAGTTGCCCGGTCTCCGACGGCGATGCGTGGCTTCGACGGTTCGTTCCGTTGATACTGTCGAGTTCGCAGTATCAATCACGCTCCCTGGTCCTCTTCATCACATTTGACGAGAATGACTCGATGGCATCGAATCAGGTTCCTACTCTCGTCATCGCCCCGTCAACGCCCAAGGGGGAGCGAAGCACTATGCGCTTTACCCACTACTCACTCTTGAGAACGACCGAGACCCTTCTCAATATTCGAAAACTCGGTCAATCGAGAACGGCGTCTTCCATGGTTGCCCCATTTCATCTCTAGGGAACCTCCTGCCTGGTTCCGCAGCTCGCACACCGTGGTTCATGCACCGGCGTAGCGTTGCGTCAAGCGAATATCTGAGGAGCGTTTCATGCCGGGCATGAATCCGAACACGTATAACTTGAGCAACGCGCTCGTCGTGTCCCTGTTCCGCCACGCGCTGTTCGTGACCGGCCTCTTGCGTCTGACGGTGATCGCCATGGTTTTGATGGTCGCGCTCGTGCTCTCACGACGAATACTTCAGTTCAACCTCTCACCCGATGGGATCAACGAGCCTCGAGCACGCACGTATCTTCGCTGGGGCTTCGGCGTCATCTGGCTGGTTGACGGGATACTCCAGTTCCAGGTCTCGATGCCACTCGGACTCGCGAACAACGTGGTCGCACCGCTCACCGGCAACACTCCCTTGTGGCTCCACTCGCTCATGAATCAAGGCGTCTTTCTCTGGAACACCCACCCGATCAACTTGGCCGTCGGTGTGGCGTGGTTGCAGGTCGGCATCGGTCTCGTCCTGCTCGTCTCCAATGGAAAAACGGGACGGATCGCGGGACTCGTTTCGGCACTCTGGGCGGCCCTGGTCTGGCTTATCGGCAACGGTGCGGGCGGCATCTTCGTCACCGGAGCGTCGTTCCTCTTCGGCTGGCCGGGCGCGACCTTCTTCTACGCGATGACGGGAATCTGGCTCTTCCTCAAGCCCGAAACCTTCCACCGGTGGTTCTCGCTCGTCACGCTGCGGATCGTAGCGATCATCGTGGCCCTCGGGGCGCTTCTCCAAGTGCTGCCGTCGACCGAGTTCTGGCACGGCGGCAATTCCAACGCGCTCACCGTGATGACGTCGTACATGACCAAGATCGCTCAGCCTCACTGGTTGGCGTGGATGTCGCGAGGCGTCGGCCGCATCGCCGGATCGATAGGCGGAGGGTTCAACGTGATCGTTGTCCTCTGGCTCGTCGCCTGTGCCGGTGGTCTCTGGTTCGCCACGAAGAAGGGGTGGCGCTGGCCGGTGTGGACGCTCGTCGCGGGTTGTCTCTTCTTTTGGTTCACCTCAGAAGACACGTCGCTCTTCGGCGGGCTCTCCACTGACTTCAACTCCCTCTTGCCGTTGGCGATACTCGCGTGGTGCGCGTCACCTTCGTGGCGAGACGCCGCTCCGCGCGAAAGGCGACTCCCGCAAGAACTCACGAACTCAACGGGCGCCGTCGTGGCGACGTTCGCCGCCGCGATGATCCTCTACTCCACTGCACTCATGGCGACCACGACCATTGCGGGCGCAGAAACAACGCTTTATCAGGCACAAAACGGTACGGCGTCAGCGACGTCGACCGCTGCGCCCGGTTTCACGCTGACGGACCAATTCGACAAGACCTACTCCCTCGGCGAGCACCGGGGCACCGTCACGCTCTTGACATTCCTCGACCCTCGCTGTTGGACGGACTGCCCGCTCCTCGCCCAACAACTGGAGTTGGTTCGCGAGGGCCTACCCGCGAATACGAAGTTGGACATCGTGGCGGTGGCGGCCGATCCCTACCACGAGCAACTGAGCGACCTGCGCCATTTCATCGCCATCCGGGCACTCGGGCACGTCTCCCACTTCTATTTCGTCACGGGACAGTTATCCAGCGTTCGAAAGGTCTGGGCGGCGTACGGAATCGGCGTCACGATGACCAAATCCGACAAGATGAGCATCCATTCGGATTACATGTTCATCATCAACGCAAAACACCTGGTGAAATGGATTATACCTGATGATCCGATCGCTAGTTCATCGGGTCAGGCCTCAGCGGTGTCGGAACTGCGGGGATTACTCGCTGACGAGGGTATTCATTGAGTGTGAGGCCTCTGAGGGACGAACGTCGTCGTCAACCATCGAGGGATCGCGTCTCGAGGTGCTCGGCGTGTCCGCCGCCACGCTCGTGGACCGCGCGGAGATATTCGTTGTAGCGCTCGAGGGACGGGTCCGCGGATTGACTGCTTTCGGTGACGGGTGGAGCGGTTTCCTTGCCCCTCTCCTCTATTAGGAGTCTGCGCCACATATATATGGCGTACGCCCCAAAAATTGGCCATTCGAACACGTAGGCCCACGAAAGGGTGTTTCCGGAACGGGCCCGGTAGAACTCGAAAGCGAAGCCCGCGCAGCAAAACAGCTCGGCCACCACGAGTCCCACGTGAATCCCAAGAATTCTCTCATGTTTGGCGCCCACAGGTCTTCACAATAGTGACACGTGTCGATAATCTAAGTTCGGAGCTTCACTAGGGGCCCCCTGTCGCGAGGAGTGGAACTATGTCTAAGGGGGGGAGACTGGCCACGGTATTTGGGCTGTTCCTAGTTGTCGTGGGCCTGGTCGTATGGGCCGTGGCCGCTCTATTGACTCCAGGCGTACCAGGGGGCGTGGTCGATTACACGAACACCCAAGCGGCTGGCCAACCAGTTCAATTGACCGTACAGACCGTCGGATCGATTGGCTTCGGCGCACACCCC
>CALGFJ010000074.1 GCA_937881055.1 uncultured Acidimicrobiaceae bacterium
CGACGTCGGCTCTTCGAGCAACTCTTGGAGGCGCCGCACGGGAGGACGGCGACCGAGCTCGCCGAAGACGCCAGCGTGTCGCGTCAGGCCATCGTGAAGCACTTGCAATTGCTGGCAAACGCTGGACTGGCGGTGGCCAGTCGTGACGGGCGCGAGGTCCGATACCGCGCCACGACTGATGCGGCGCAGAAGGCGTCCACGTGGTTGAGCGTTCGCGCGAGCGCCTGGGATCGGCGCCTCGCGGCGCTCGAAAAGGGAGTTCGCGGCGCCCAAGGGGCGCAGGCGCCGACTTCGCGGCGACACTGAACGTCGGGCCACCCGGTCGAATCGCACGCTTCATGGAGATTTCGGGCTCGAAATGCCTACAGATACAGGAAAATGGCAGTGACGATTTGCCATGAACGCTTATTTTTCCTAGACTTAAGAGTCCTTCGGACCCGGTTCGGGCCGTCAACAAACGTTTATGGGAAGTTCCGTGCGCACATTTTCGCCAAAAGTCAGTGAGATCACCCGCGAGTGGCTGGTAATTGACGCCGAGGGCCTCGTCCTCGGTCGCGTCGCCACGGTTGCCGCTTCGTTGCTGCGTGGCAAGCACCGCGTCTACTTCGCCCCACACGTCGACTGCGGGGACAACGTCATCATCGTGAACGCCGACAAAGTCGTGCTGACGGCCAACAAGGCCGCGCAGAAGTTCGCATACCACCACTCGGGCTATCCGGGCGGACTGCGCGCGACGTCCTGGCAGACGCTGCTCGACGAGGACCCCGTCAAGCTGGTCTTCGACGCGGTGAAGGGCATGGTTCCCAAGAACCGCCTCGGCCGCGAGATCATGGGCAAGCTCTTCGTCTACGCCGGCCCCGAGCACCCGCACGCGGCACAAACACCTACGCAGCACGACACCTCGGCCATCCGCCGCGGTTAAGGAGAACGACGTGTCATTACCCCTCACCCAAACGACCGGCCGACGCAAAGAGGCCGTCGCGCGCGTGCGCTTTCGCCCTGGCACCGGCACCATCACGATCAACTCTCGCGCCTTCGACAACTACTTCACGTCAGCCACGCACCGCCAGATGGTGATGGAGCCGCTGCGCCTCATCGACGCCCAGCAGACCTACGACATCGACGCCACCATTGAAGGCGGCGGCATGGCCGGTCAGGCTGGCGCACTGCGCCTCGGCATTTCACGCTCTCTCCTCGAGATCGACGAGGCCGTTCGACCGGCCCTGAAGAAGGCCGGTCTCCTCACCCGTGACTCGCGCAAGAAAGAGACCAAGAAGTACGGTCTCAAGAAGGCGCGCAAGGCTCCGCAGTACTCGAAGCGGTAAGTGTCATGACCGTGCAATTCGGCACGGATGGTATTCGTGGGCGAGCTTCCGACGAAATCACCAACGACGTGGCCTACCGGCTGGGACGCGCCGTCGCCTCGGTCTTTTCCGCCGACGTCTTCGTCGGCTACGACACGCGAGAGAGTTCTCCATTACTCGCGCGAGCCGTGCTCGCCGGACTTCGTGACGGTGGTGCGCACGGCATCAACCTCGGTTATTTCACGACCCCCGGGGTCGCGGTCATCGCCCAACAGCGCGGTGGCGTCGGCGTCGTCGTGTCGGCGTCGCACAATCCCTACTACGACAATGGACTGAAGGTCCTCGGACTCGGCGGCGGCAAACTCGACTACGCGACCGAGCTCGCAGTGGCCGAGGCGTTGGAGGCGGCACCGTCCGCGCCGAGCGACACCTTCGAGGAGTTCGAGGTTGATGAATCGGCCGAGCACGATTACGCGCATCACCTTCGCTCACTCGTGCCGGCTGACTTGTCGTCGCTCCACATCGTGCTCGACTGCGCCAACGGAGCGGCCAGTCACGTCGCGCACGAGATCTTCGAATCAACCGGTGCGCGCATCACGACGTTCCACGATGCGCCCAACGGACGCAACATAAATGAGAACTGCGGTTCGACGCACATCGAATACCTCGTGGCGCGCGTGCTCGAGCTCCACGCCGACCTCGGTCTCGCCTTCGACGGTGACGCCGACCGCCTCATCGCCGTTGACGCGGGCGGGCACGTTCGCGACGGTGATGACTTGATGATCCTCTTCGCGCGTGATTTCTTCGAGCGGAACGCACTCGGTGGGGGACTGGTGGTCACGTCGATGAGCAATCTCGGCCTGCACCGATCGATGGCCGACGCCGGGATCGCAATCGTGGAAACGGACGTCGGTGACCGCAACGTGTTGATCGAACTCGAAGAGAAGGAGTGGCCCTTCGGCGGTGAACAGTCCGGTCACCTGATCTTTCGATCGCTCGCGCCCACCGGCGACGGACAGCTGACCGGTCTCATGCTCGCCGACCTCATCGTGCGTCGCGGACCGCTCGCCGAGCAGGCTGACGCGGTGTGGCACCGCGTTCCCCAGCGACTGATCAACGTCGCGCGTGACGACTACAACGACGTCGCGGTGCGCGAGATGTTCGACGAGATCCGAAAGGACTACGGCATCGAGATCGACGACGTGCGACTACTTATTCGCCCTTCGGGCACCGAACCGGTCGTTCGCGTGATGATCGAGGCGCTCGACGAGGGCTTCGTCAACGAATTCTCTCAACGGATTCAAAACTTCTTCCTCCCTTAATCAACTCTCGAAAAGCCCCAAAATGGCCCGAGTAGGCTGGTCCCATGTGCGGCATTATTGGGGTCGTAGGATCCGACGACACGCTGGCGACGCTTCTCGAGGGCCTCACGCGCCTGGAGTATCGCGGCTACGACTCAGCGGGGATTGCCCTCGTGCGCGCGGGCGAAACCTGGCGGGCCCGCACGGCCTCGGGCACCGAATCGGTCGCGGCCCTCAAAGAGGAGTGCCTCAGAGCCCCCAAGGGCTTCACCTCGGGGATCGGCCACACCCGTTGGGCCACGCACGGCGCCCCCGAAGCCATCAACGCTCACCCGCACCTCGACTGCTCGGGCAACATCGCGATCATCCACAACGGCATCATCGAGAACCACACCGAGATCAAGGAGGACCTCGAGTCGCGCGGACATATATTCACGTCGGTCACCGACTCCGAGGTCCTCGCGCACCTCATCGAAGAGTTCCGCGCCCAGGGGCTCGAACTGATGGAAGCCGTGCGCCAGGGTCTTTTGGTCGTGCGAGGCGCATTCGCTCTCGCGGCGATGGACGCGACCGAACCGAACGTCATCGTCGCCGCGCGTCGCATCTCGCCGCTCGTCGTCGGCACCGCGCCCGGTGCGACGTACCTCGCGAGCGACGTTCCCGCGATCCTGGACCGCGCGTCGGCCTTCTACGCCGTCAACGACGACGAAATCGTTCGCCTGGGACCCGAGGGCTTTCGCGCGATCGACCTCGAAGGGGCGCCGGTGCGCTTGCACCAACTGTCGATCGAGTGGGACCTGGAGACCGCGGAAAAAGGCGGCCACGACGACTTCATGTCCAAGGAGATCAACGAGCAGCCCAACGCGATCCGTTCGACGTTGCTCGATCGTCGCCGCAAGGACGGCACGATCACTTTCGACGAGATGCGCATCAGCGACGATGAGCTTCGCGACGTGAAGCGCGTCTGTCTGGTCGCCGCCGGCACGTCGTACCACTCGGCCTTGATCGCCAAGTACGCGATCGAGAAGTGGGCGCGCCTCGGCGTGGACGTTGACATCTCGAGTGAGTACCGCTACCGCGACCCCATCGTGGAGGTCGGCACACTGGTGATCGGGGTCTCTCAGAGCGGCGAGACGATCGACACGATCCAGGCGACGCGCGAAGCCCAGCGCCGTGGCGCGCACGTCGTCGCGATCTCCAACATCGTCGACTCCTCGATGGCCCGAGAAGCCGACGCGGTGATCTACACCCGCGCCGGTCTCGAGGTCTCGGTCGCCTCCACGAAGGCCTTCGTCGCCCAAGTCGCGGCGTTGGAGTTGCTGGCGCTGCGACTCGCGCAACTTCGTGGCACACTTCCCGAATCCGAGATAGATGGTTTGTTCCAGGGACTGAACGCGGTGAGTGCCCAGGTGCAAGCCGTGCTCGATCGCCGCGAGAACATCGAGCTCGTCGCCAAGGAGTTGATGGGTGCGCACGACTTCTTCTTCATCGGTCGCCACGTCGGATTCCCGACCGCGCTCGAGGGCGCACTGAAACTGAAAGAACTGACGTACCTCCACGCCGAGGGCTATCCCGGTGGCGAACTGAAGCACGGGCCGCTCGCGCTGATCGAACCGGGCGTGGTCGTCATCGCCATCGCGACCGATCCGGCCATGCACGAGAAGATGCTCTCGAACCTCTCCGAAGTGAAAGCCCGCGGCGCCAGCGTCGTCGCGGTCGCGACCGACGACGACGAGATGATCGAATCGGTCGCCGACTTCGTGTTGCGCGTGCCCGCAACCGAGCCGATGTTCACACCGATGGTCGACGTGGTCTCCTTGCAGATGTTCGCTTACGCCGTGGCGCGCGGACTCGGTCGCAACGTCGACCGACCGCGGAACCTCGCCAAGACCGTGACGGTTGAGTAGTGGCCACAGTCGGTGTCGGCATCGACGTCGTCGACGTGCCGCGATTTGAGATCGTTCTCGGGCGCCGACCAAGAATCGTCGATCGACTCTTCACCGAGGGCGAACAGCGCGACGCCCGCGGCAAGGCCGAACGACTCGCCGCGCGTTTCGCCGCCAAAGAGGCCGTCATGAAATCCTTGAGCGTTGGCGCCGGCTCGGTGCCCTGGAAGTCGATCGAAGTGAAGCGCGCGCCGAGTGGCGCGCCGTCGGTGATGCTGCACGGCTCGGCCGCGGAACTCGCCACCCGGCGCGGTGCCGACGAGTTCCATATCTCCTTGACGCACACGGCGATGACCGCGGCCGCCTTCGTCGTAGCGAGCTCGAAAGACACGCGTGCAGGTTGAGGGCGTTCATCGTCCGGCTCGCGCGGAGATCTCGGCGTCGGCGATCGCGCACAACGTTCGCGCGCTCAAGGCGGTGGTCGGGGAGAGCCTCTTCTGCGCTGTCGTGAAGGCCAACGGCTACGGACACGGCGCCGAACTGGCGGCGAAGGCCGCGCTCGTCGGGGGCGCCGACATGCTCGCGGTCGCGATCATCGATGAAGGAATCGAACTTCGGGAGTGTGGCGTCACCGCGCCGATCCTCCTGCTCGCGGAGGTTCCACCGGACACGATCACCGCCGCCCTTCAAGACTCGCTCACCCTGACGATCGGTTCCCTAGAAGGGGCCATCGCCGCCGTCACGAGCGCCGAAGCGCTCGGGGGACGCCACCGCGTGCACGTGAAAGTCGACACCGGCATGCACCGGATGGGTGTTGCTCCAGAAGACGTGGATGACGTCGTCGACATCCTCAACGAATCCGAGTCCATCGACCTCGAGGGGATCTACACGCACTTCAGCGTGGCGGACGGTTCGAGTGCCGAAGATCGAGCCTTCACCCGAGAACAAATAGAACACTTCGACGACGTCGTCGCCGAATTGGCCCAGCGCGACGTCGTGCCTCGCATCGTGCACGCGGCCAATAGCGCCGGTGCTCTCGGTTACCCCGAGGCTCGGCTAGGTATGGTTCGGATCGGTCTCTCGCTCTACGGTTACTTGCCCGAAGCGTGGCTGGCGTCGGCCCTCGAAGCAACGGGCGAGCGACTCGTGCCCGCGCTGACCCTTCGCGCCAACGTCGTCGCGGTTCGACGCGTCAACGTCGGGGAGCGCCCGAGCTACCGACGGCGTCGGGCTGTGGAAAACGTCGCCACGATCGCCACGGTTCCCTTCGGCTACGCCGACGGCTACCCCCGTCGTCTGTTCGACGCCGGGGCCGAAGTCCTCATCAATGGCCAGCGTTACCCCTTGGCGGGGATGGTCACGATGGACATGTTGGTGATCGACTGCGACGATGACGACGTCCAGCCGGGCACCGAGGTGGTCCTCTTGGGTCGCCAGGGCGACGAGGAGATCACGGCCGACGAGTGGGCCGAGCGCGCCGGGACCATTTCGTGGGAGATCCTCTGCGGCATCGGTGCGCGCGTGCCTCGTATTCTCGTGGACTGAGATGAATCGCGACCTAGCTGAGCTCCCGACGTGCACCCGCTGCGTGCTCTCGCAAACTCGTCAACGAGTCGTCGTCGGTTCGGGGCCGCTCAATCCGGCCCTGATGGTGATCGGCGAGGCGCCCGGTCGCGACGAGGACGAGGGCGGCGAGCCGTTCATTGGCCGAAGCGGTCGACTGCTCTTCCAACTCATCCAAGAAGAAGTCGGGCTGGCGCGCGCGCAGTGCTTCGTGACCAATGTCGTCAAGTGTCGGCCCCCAGCCAATCGAACGCCGACGCGAGACGAACTGAGCGCCTGTCGCCCTTGGTTGAGTGAGCAGTTTCAGTTGGTTCGCTCGCCGCTGGTGCTCGCACTGGGCAACACCGCGGCCCGTTCGGTCTTCGGTTTCGAGCAAGGCATTGGTATGACCCACGGACGAATCGTCACGCTCGGAGGCGGACGGGGAATGGCGACGTACCACCCGGCCGCCGCCCTGCGCGGCGGTCCGAGCGTCGTCGACGTCATGCGCGCCGACCTACGGATCCTCAAGACCCTGGTGGCACAGTGAGTTGGCAACGGTTCTGCGCGACGACCGAGGACACCATCACGGCCGGTGAGGCGTTCGCCGGGGTGCTCTCGCAAGGCGACATCGTGTTGCTCTCCGGGACATTGGGCGCCGGCAAGACCACCTTCGTGAAGGGCGTCGCCAAGGGTCTCGGGGTGAGCGAACGAGTGACCAGTCCGACCTTCACCATGGTGCGAGAGCACCTCTGCTCGAACACCCTCGGCATCGAGACCCTGCAGCACTGCGACGTCTATCGGGTGGAGTCCCTCGACGAGGTCCTGGATCTGGCGTTGGGCGAGCTCGTCGAGGAATCCGCGGTCGCGCTGGTGGAGTGGGGAGAGCTCGCGGCGTCACTATTCGGTCGCGACGTGATGACCATTGACTTCGGCGTCCTCGACGACGATGCTCGGATCCTCACCGTCGACGGTGCGCTGGCCGATACTCGCGCCTCGCGCTTAGATCTGTGGGCGTCATGAATATCGTCGCCATTGAAACTGCCACGCCCGCGTGCGCCGTGGGAGTTCGAACCACGACCGGAGTCGAAGTGACGCGGGTGGTCGACGACGGACGCCGTCACACCGAGGCGTTGACCCAGTCTCTGAAAGCCCTGCTCGACGAGGTCGGGCTGAAACCACGCGACGTCGATCGGGTCGTGGTTGACCGTGGCCCGGGACTCTTCACCGGTCTACGAGTCGGGATTGCTACGGCGATTGGCTTTTCGCAGGCGCTCGGGTGCGAGTTGGTCGGCGTCACTTCGCTTGAGATGCTCGCGGGTGGCGCGTTCGATTCGGGAGTTCGCGGCACGCTGGTGGCCTGCGTCGACGGGCGACGAGGCGAGATTTTCTCTCAAACCTTCCTTCTGGGTGACGTGGTCGAGGCGCTGGATGAGGCCCGGGTGACAAC
>CALGFJ010000075.1 GCA_937881055.1 uncultured Acidimicrobiaceae bacterium
GGCCCTATGAAACCATGATCGTGTTCGACACTGCCGTCGACGCCCAGACGATCCAGATCGCCCTTGACCGAGCGCTCGAAACCGTACGAACTCACGGGGGAACCCCCGGCGCCATCGACCGTTGGGGCAAGCGTCCCTTGGCCTACGAGATCAACAAGCGCAAAGAGGGCTACTACGTCCTGGTGGAGTTCAGTGGTGACTCGGCGACCGTCGTCGAGCTCAACCGGATCCTGACCCTCTCCGACGAGGTCCTGCGCTACAAGATCCTTCGCCGTCATGAACGTCCGAGCGCCCGTGTCACGGCGCAGGCGTAAGTTCGGACGCCTGAGAATTCAAGGAGAGAGAAATGGCCGATAACGCAATCACCGTCGTAGGGAACGTCACCCGCGACCCCGAACTCAAGTTCCTCAACAGCGGACAGGCGGCGTTGAAGCTGTCGATCGCCGTCAATCGCCGCTGGCAGAACCGCCAGACCCAGGAGTGGGAAGAGCGCGTCAGCTACTTCGAGATCGTGGGTTACGGCACCATGGCCGAGAACGCCGCGAACTCACTGACCAAGGGCGCGCGAGTGATCGTGAGCGGTCGACTCGAGCAGCGCACGTGGGAGACCGAGAACGGCGACAAGCGCTCGATCGTGGAGATCAACGCCGACGAGATCGGACCGAGCCTGAAGTGGGCCACGGCCGTCGTGACGCGCACCCCGCGCGCCGAGGGAAGCAATTTCCAGTCCAGTGACCGCCCGGCGCCGGCACCGCGTACGAATGAACCCAGCGGTTACGCCTTCGATGAGGAGCCCTTCTAATGCCCCGAATTAACAATCCCAAGCCGCCGAAGCGCGCCCCGAAGATCGACACCCGTCGGGGCGCGAAGAAGAAGCCGTGCTCGTTCTGCCAGCACGGCGTCGACACGGTTGACTACAAGGACTTAGCGCAACTGCGCAAGTACATCTCGGACCGCGGCAAAATTCGTGGACGCAAGGTCTCGGGCAACTGCCAACAGCACCAGCGCGACGTCACCGACGCGATCAAGACTGCTCGTGAGCTCGCTCTTCTGCCCTACACGCAGCGCACCGTGACCGAGCGTCGCGGGGGACGAGGCAACCGTGACGACCGTGGGCCGCGCGCGCCACGTCCCGACAGTGACCGACCGGCCGTCCTAGAGGTCAACGCCGAGGCGCCCGACGTCGAGGCTGAAGAGATCCTGGAATACGTCGACCCCACTCCCGTCTCGGAGGAGCTCGTCGAGGAGGTCGCCGAATGAAAGTCCTCTTGCGCAGTGACATTCAAGGCGTTGGTCGACGTGGCGACATCGTCGACGTGAAGTCCGGCTACGCCCGCAACTTCTTGTTGCCGTCGGGTGCCGCGATGAAGGCGAGCACCAGTACCGAGTCGCAGGCGTCTTCGATGCGCAAGTCTCGGGACCTGCGTGACGCCGCGAGTCGTGAAGCCGCCGAAGCCCAACGTACGATCATCGAGGCTCAGAGTTTGAGCATTGCCGCGCGCGCCAGTGCGAACGGTCGTCTGTTCGGTTCGGTCACCGAGGTCGACGTTGTCAACGCGTTGCGAACCGCGACCGGGATCTCGCTCGATCGTCACCTGATTCACATGACCGAACACCTGAAAGAAGTCGGCGCGACGACCGTGACGGCAACACTGTTCGAAGGTGTCGACGCCACTATCAACGTGGAGATCACCGCCAAGTAGTCATCGAATTCTGAATTGCCCACACGCCGAGACGTTCGTCTCGGCGTGTCGTGCGTAACGCGGCCAATGTCACACCCAGGTGATTTCATCAGATTGATGTGATTTGTACACAGAGATTTCCCCACGTTGTTGTTCTTGTTGCAAACAACCCAAACACGCGACCATTGAGGTCTTATGACGCAGATTGAATCGGAACGTACGCGACAGGCGCCGGGTGGCGGCCGCATACCCCCGAGTGCAATCGAAGCGGAGGAGAGTTTGATCGGCGCGATGCTGCTCTCGCAAGAGGCCGTGAGCATCGCGTACGAGACGGTTCAAGCCGAAGACTTCTATCGACCACTGCACGGACAGATCTTCAGTTCCATCATCGCGTTAGCGAACGCGGGCGAACCCGTTGACTACGTGACCGTACAAGCGAAGCTTCAAGAGCGCGGGGCAATCGCCGTCGAACTCGCTCTGCTCTCCTCTCTCCAGATGAACACACCGTCGGCGGCGAACGCGCAGCACTACGCCGAACTGGTTCGTGAGAAGGCCCAGCAGCGACGGCTCATTTCGGTCGCCGGTGAGATCGTCGATGAGGCCTATATCGCCACCGAAGACGTCGTCGGACTCATCGACGAAGCGGAACGCAAGATCAACGCCATCGGGGACGCCGGCCGAACCGACACGGTTTCGCCCCTGCAGCGACTGTTGTTGAGCGAGGCCGACATTCTCGAAGAGCGCGGCGAGACCCGAGGTCGCATCAACGGTCTCGAGACGGGCTACAAGTCGCTCGACCAGATTCTCCAAGGGCTGCAACCGAGCAGCATGACCATTGTCGGCGCGCGTCCGGGCACCGGTAAGACGGCCTTCGCCCTTGGCGTGCTGATTCACGTTGGCGCGGTGGTAAAGCGCCCCGCACTGTTCTTCTCATTGGAGATGAGTCGGCAAGAGTTGGCTGAACGCATTCTCGCCTCGACGGCCCGGATCGACTCTTCGAAACTACGCACTGGTGACCTCAGTGACGCCGACTGGAACCGCGCCCACGAGGCCTTCGGGTACTTGCAGTCGGCGAAGGTCTTCATCGACGACAATCCAGCGTTGACGGTCATGGACGTCCGCGCCCGAGCACGCCGAATCCGCCAGCAGAACGGCGATCTTGGCGTCGTGATCATCGACTACCTGCAGTTGATGAGTTCGCGCGGCCGCGCCGAGAACCGACAGGTCGAGGTTTCCGAGATGAGCCGGTCCCTGAAGATCTTGGCTCGCGAACTGCAATGTCCGGTGATCGCGCTCTCGCAGTTGTCGCGAAAGCTCGAAGAACGAGCGGACAAGCGCCCGATGATGTCGGACCTTCGCGAATCCGGTTCGCTCGAACAAGACGCCGACGTCGTGCTCTTCATCTTCCGCCCTGAGCAGTACGGGGAGGTCGCCAATGACAAGAAGGCCGAGGCCGAGATCATTGTCGGCAAGAACCGAAACGGCCCGACGCGCACGACGCACCTGACCTGGCGCGGCGAGTTTGCTCGCTTCGAGAACGTGGCCGAGGCCCGCGAGATTTAAGTTCGGAACGACGGCGACTGCGATCTCATATGTGAGTGGCTCCTTGTTGGGATGCGTCGGTCTTGGAAGGTTCCGCGTCGGTTGGAACGTTTACCCAGTGCGTACACTTCGCGTAGAGCCATGGTTGCCTCGGGGAGGACCGTATGAGTCCAGAGCATTACGTCCGGCCCGATGACGAAGAAGGCTCCGAGTCTCCGCAACCTTCTGGTGGAGGATGGCGCCGATTCACGCAACGCTTCACAAACCTCATGTTCAATAAAAAACCGGACCGCAACCCTCCGGGAATATTCCCGAACAAGGGATTCAACTCGAATGGTCGCCGTCACAGTTGACCGTCTCTCGGGACCTGCCTAATTCGGAAAAGTCCCCGAGAGGTTCAGTCTCTTACGATTTTGGCGTATGACCCAACTTGGCGTGCAGCACGATCGTGCGAATCACGAGGGCCACCATAATCGCGACGTTGGTCACCAACGCTATATAAAGCAGGACGAGCCATGACCGCTCTCCGGAGAGAAAGACGGCGAGAAGTATCAGGGTGACGCTCGCGGAAACGAACGAGACGATGCGCAGACCCTTCCAAATCGGGTCAGACCAAAACGATCGAAATCGCACTCGAACTCCGTTCGTAAGTTCTCCACGGACGTTGTCGACCCTAACGTGGCAGTTCTCCCTTTGAGCAAAGGACCCGCTTTGGCCGCTTCGCTCTGTCCGGCTAGAACTATTTCGGTTGCATTCGAATGCCGGCGTCGAGACGGATCGACTCGGCATTCATGTAGCTGTTCCCCAAGAGTTCTACGGCGAGGCTCGCGAACTCCGCGGCGTAGCCGAGTCGCTTTGGAAAGAGCACGCTCGCGCCGAGTCGAGCTTTGAACTCATCGGACTGCGGACCGGTGCCGTAAATCGGCGTGTCGATGAGTCCGGGCAAGATGCAGTTCGCGCGCACCCCCACGACCGCCAGGTCACGCGCCAGTGGCAGGGTGAGACCGACCACACCACCTTTGGATGAGGAATACGCGACCTGTCCGATTTGGCCGTCCTCAGCGGCGACCGAAGCCGTGTTGACGATCGCTCCACGCATGTTGTCGACATCGGGCGCGTTCGCGCTCATGGCGGTCGCGGCGAGGCGACAGACGTTGAACGTGCCGATCAAGTTGATCTCGATGACCTTGCGATAGAGGTCGAGGTCGTGGGCCGACGCGTACTCTCCGTCCTTACCGATGGTGCGCGTAGCCCAGCCGATGCCGGCGCAGTTCACGGTGCTCCACAGTGGCGCCAAGGCCTTCGCGGCTTCGATCGCTTTGGTCACTTGGTCCGTGTTGGTCACGTCACAGTGCACGTACGCACCGCCGAGCTCTTTGGCGAGGGCGCTGCCGCGATCGTCGTTGAGGTCCGCGAGTACGACTTTGACGCCCCGTGTGCTCAAAGCGCGCGCTGTCGCCTCGCCGAGTCCAGAGGCGCCGCCGGTGACGACGGCCGATGTGTTGTTGAGTTCCATGGATGCTCCTGATGTCTGCCAGCACTTGCGGCTGAACCGATTAAAAGTCAAGCAGAGATTGCGGTGGTGCTTCAGAGACGGTCCTGGGCGGGGGATTGCCCGGCGTCGGGGCGCCGGGCCTAGCGTTGAGAGATGCCGTCGGTCTACGAGTACTCCAAGGATGAGTTGGCCGAACTCTTGGTGGGCGAGCCTCGTTACCGTGTCGACCAGGTCTGGCACGGGCTTTGGACAGAGGGTCAGGCGATCGAGGGGATCACGACCATTCCCAAAGCGCTGCGAGCGCGCTTGACCGAGCGATTCCCGGCGAGCCTGGAAGTCGCGAACGACGTCGAGAGTGATCACGGGGCCACGCGCAAATGGGTCTTTCGTCTCTTCGACGGCGCGACGATCGAGACCGTCCTCATGGGCTACGAGGACCGCGTCACGGTGTGCGTGTCATCCCAGGCGGGATGCGCCATGGGCTGCACCTTCTGCGCGACCGGGCAGGCCGGCTTCACGCGACACCTGAGCGCCGGAGAAGTCCTCGAACAGGTGATGTTCGCGGCCCGCGCCGCGGCGCCACGGCGCCTGTCGAACGTGGTCTTCATGGGCATGGGCGAGCCGCTGGCGAACTATCTGGTGACGATGGATGTCGTGAAACGACTGCACGAGTACCGCGGGCTCTCCGCGCGTCACATCACGGTGTCGACGGTCGGCGTGGCGCCCGCGATCGAGCGCATGGCCAAGACCGGCCTCCCGCTCACGCTGGCCGTCAGCCTCCATTCGGCGAACAACGAGTCGCGCAGCGAATTGGTGCCGCTCAATCGCCGGTACCCGCTCGAGCGACTTCACGACGCGTGTCTCTACTGGATGAATACGACCGGTCGTCGACTCAGTTTCGAGTGGGCGCTCATCGACGGGGTCAATGACCGCGAGAGCGACCTCGACGAGTTGGCGCGCTACGCGTCGTCGCTGCGGGCCCACGTGAACCTGATCCCGCTCAACCCGACGCCGGGTTATTTGGTGCGTGGTTCCTCGTCGCAACGGGTCCATGATTTTCGCGAAGGTCTCGTGGCGCGTGGTATCAACGCCACGGTGCGTAACACGCGCGGCCGCTCGATCGACGCCGCGTGCGGACAGCTCGCCGCGGTCACCAACGCGAGGCACAAGTCGATTCCGGTGCGACCCGGCTAGATCACCTCTCGGTTCCAGAACGTCGGACGCCACCGCATCAACACGAGCACGCCGACGATGCAGGCGATGCCGCCGGACACGATGGAGAACTCCGTCGACGTGAAGTTGGCGACGACGCCGGACTCCACGTCACCTAGACGCGGTCCACCGGTGACGACGGCCATTTGAATCGACGAGATGCGACTGCGGAACTCGTCGGTGATGGCGTTCTGCAAGATGGTGTTGCGCAGCACCGTGGAGATGACGTCCATCGCGCCGGCGATACCGAGACAGATCAGACCAACGTACACGATGTGGACGAGTCCGAAGAGCGCCATCGACGCGCCCCACGCAATGACGACGAGCGCGACCAGGCGACCTTGGCGTCGGACGTGCGCAATCCAACCGGTCACCACCGCCATGAGGAGCGCCCCGGCCCCGGGAGCCGCGTAGAGCAGGCCGAGGGTCTGGGGGCCGCCGTGGTACAGCGTGAGCGCGACCGCCGGGAAGAGCGCGCGGGGTAGTCCGAAGACCATGGCGTTGAGGTCCACGAGGTAGACCGCTTGGACGATGGCGTGAGCGCGAACGTAGCGAAAGCCATCTCCGATAGCCCGGAACATCGCGGTGCCGACGTGTTCGAAGGTTGAGGGCATCGGCGACAGGAACCACGTCAGTACCGTCGACACGCCAAAGGTGGTCGCGTCGATGGCGTAACAGGAGTACAGGCCAATGCTCGCGATCAGTACGCCGGCGACGGCGGGACCGATGACGACCGCCGAGTTGAACGCCACTTGATTGAGGGAGTACGCGGCGACGAGTTCCTTCGGTGGGACGAGTTTGGGAATCGCTGCGGTGCGAAGGGGACCGGAGAAGCCCGCGAAGCCCGCGGAGAGCGCGGCGAGCAACAAGAGCACCACCAAGTGGTGGTCGTGCACGTGCGCGTTGATGGCCAATCCGGCGCTCGTCAGTCCCAGGATGATGCCGCTCACGATCATGAGCACGCGTTTATCGACGCGGTCGCCCATCGCGCCACCCCACAGCGCACCGGTTATGAGGAAGGGGAGCTGGATAAGGCTCGCGAGTCCCACCCAGAGGCTGGAGTGGGTCTGGGCGTACACCTGGTAGGGCACGGCGACGACCGTCAAGTTACTGCCGAGTAGTGAGACCAACTGTCCGGAGTAGAGAAATCGGAACTCGCGATTGGTGCGCAGCGGGCTTATGTCGACGAGAAGCCGGGGCACCCAATCACCCTACGGGGATAGTGTGATTCCGGGGGTAGTGCCGTTAGGAGTGTCGATGATCGATGAAGAACTAGTTCAATTGTTGACGCCCGAAGGCGAGCGCGTCGAGAACTCTGAGTACGAGTCGACGCTCAACGGTGACGAGATCTTCGGCTTCTACCGCGACATGGTGATCATCCGACGCTTGTGCAACGAATCGACTTCGCTGCAACGTCAGGGACAGCTCGCTCTGTGGGCTCCCGTTCAGGGCCAAGAGGCCGCGCAGATCGGCGCCGGGAGGGCCCTCGCCCCGATGGATTTCACGTTCCCGACCTACCGGGAGCACGGCATCGCCTGGTGCCGCGGCGTGCCGCCGGAGAACATGCTGCGACTGTTTCGCGCGGTCAGCAACGGAGGGTGGGACCCGCAGAAGTACCGCCACTCGGTGCCGACCGTGGTGCTCGGCAGCCAGACCCTTCACGCCGTGGGCTACGCCATGGGAATCCAGCGCGACGGCGCCGAAGAGGCCGCCATGGCCTTCTTTGGTGACGGCGCCTCGAGCCAGGGCGACGTGATGGAGGCCTTCGTGTGGGCCGCCTCGTTCAACGCGCCGGTCGTCTTCTTCTGTCAGAACAACCAATGGGGCATCTCAACTCCCTCGACCGTGCAATCCAAGATTCCGCTCTATCACCGCGCGCACGGATTCGGTTTCCCCGGCGTGCGCGTCGACGGGAACGACGTCCTCGCGGTCTACGAGGTCACCAAGCGAGCGTTGGACTCCGCGCGCGTGGGCGGTGGGCCGACGTTGATCGAGGCCTACACCTATCGAATCGGCGCGCACACGACGTCGGACGATCCGACGCGCTACCGGATCGACGCCGAAGTCGAAGTGTGGAAGCACCGTGACCCTGTCGAGCGAGTGAAGGCGCTGCTCGTACACGAGTACAAGGTGAAGAACGCCGACTTTGACGGCGTCGCCGCCGAGGCCGAGACGATGGCCCTCAAACTGCGCGAGGACGTACTCGCCATGAGTCGACCCGATCCCATCACGATGTTCGACAACGCCTACGCGGCCCCGCATCCCTTGATCGAAGAAGGTCGTCGCGAGATGATCGACCTCGGTATCTCCGGAGGTGAGCTCTGATGACGACCACCATGACCATGGCCAAGGCGCTCAACGAAGGTCTTCGTCGCGCGATGGAGAAGGATCCCAAGGTTCTCTTGATGGGCGAGGACATCGGCCGTCTCGGCGGCGTCTTTCGCATCACCGACGGTTTACAGAAGGACTTCGGCGAGGACCGTGTCGTCGACACGCCGCTCTCGGAGTCTGCGATCGTGGGCACCGCCGTCGGCCTCGCGATTCGAGGATACCGAGCCGTGTGCGAGATTCAATTCGACGGCTTCGTCTATCCGGCCTTCGATCAGATCGTCTCCCAGGTCGCCAAGATGCACAAGCGTTCTGACGGCGCCTACAAGATGGCGATGGTGATCCGCATCCCGTTCCAGGGCGGGATTGGGGCGATTGAACACCACTCGGAGAGCCCGGAACCGTACTTCGCCCAGACCGCGGGACTTCGGGTCGTGTCGTGCTCGACGCCGAACGACGCGTACTGGATGATCCAACAGTCGATCGAACACGATGACCCAATCATCTTCTGTGAACCCAAGTGCCGGTACTGGGAAAAGGGTGAGGTCGATCTCGAATCGCCACCTTCGGGACTCTTCGACGCGGTCGTGCGTCGCGAAGGTACTGACGTCACGCTCATTGCCTACGGCGCATCGGTGAAGACGGCGCTGCGCGCCGCCGAGACAGCGGCCGTGGAGGGGACGTCGATTGAAGTGATTGACACGCGCTCTATTGCGCCGCTCGACATCGGACTCATGGCCAAGTCCCTCGAGAAGACGGGTCGGGTCGTCGTGGTCCAGGAGTCGCCGCACACCGCGTCGATTGGATCAGAGATCGTCTCGGAGTTGACACAACGCTGCTTCTACTCCTTGAAGGCGCCGGGGATTCGCGTGAGCGGCTATCACGTGCCGTATCCGCCGACGCGAATCGAAGAGGACTATCGACCGTCGGTCGATCGGATCCTCGACGCCGTCGACCGAGTGATGGGATTTGAGAGTTGAGCGAAGAAATATTCCTCCTGCCCGACGTCGGCGAAGGTTTGGTCGAAGCCGAGATCGTGACGTGGAAGGTGAAGGTCGGCGACGTCGTGACGCTGAACCAACCACTGGTCGACATCGAGACAGCCAAGGCCACGGTGGAGCTGCCGAGTCCCTACGCCGGCACGATCGTCGCCCTGCACGGCAACGTCGGCGATGTCATGGAGGTCCACAAGCCGCTCATCACGTTCGACGTAGGTGGCAGCGGTGGCCCGGCCCCAGCCTCGGCCCCGACCGCGGATGTCGCGCCCGATGCACCGGCTCCAGCTAAAGAAGCCTCAGATAAGGAAGCGGGTTCGGTCGGCGAGGGACGCGAAGCCGTTCTGA
>CALGFJ010000076.1 GCA_937881055.1 uncultured Acidimicrobiaceae bacterium
TCGTCTTTCCCCGGTACGGCACCGGCGCGAGGAACGGACTGTCGGTCTCCACGTGGAGACGTTCCAACGGGACCGCGCGCACCGCCTCGCGAAGCAGTTCGGCGTTCTTGAACGTCACGACGCCCGAGATCGAGATGTCACAACCGAGCGAGAGAGAGACCTGCGCGTCCTCGGGCGTGCCCGTGAAACAGTGCACGACGGTCCTCTCCGGCACGCCTTCGCTCCTCAAGAGATCGAAGAGGTCGTCGAAGGCGTCGCGGGCGTGGATCACGAGAGCGAGGTCCAACTCGTGGGCCAGGGCGATCTGCGTGGCGAAAGCTCGGCGCTGGTCCGCTCGCGGCGAGTGCTCGTAGAAGTAATCGAGGCCGCATTCGCCGATCCCCACCAGTTTCGGGTGGCCCCTTCGGGCCAATTCGAGCACCGGATCGATGTCCTGGAGGGCGTCGTGGGGGTGCAGACCGACGGTCGCGTAGATCTCGACCGGGCTCTGAAAGCCCGTGATCTCAAGGGCCTGGGCCGACGTCGTGGCGTCGGTGCCGATGACCACGACCCGGTCGACGCCGCCCTCGTAGGCGCGCGCCAGGGTGTCGCTGAGTTTGGCAGTGGTCTCGTCGTCACCGAGGAAGTGGTCCTGCAGGTGACAGTGGGCGTCGCTCCAGTGACTCACGCGTCGCTCTTCATTCGCGGGAAGAGCGGCGCGCCCTTTTCGATCGTCGCGTCGCTGCGGTATCGACCCCAGGTCGTGCTCGACGAGAAGACCTCGTCGGTGGGAGTTCCTCTGAGTCCGATTCGACGCCAGATCTCTTCACAGACCTTGGGCATCGCCGGTGAGGCGAGGATCGCGACGAGCCGGATCGCCTCCAGGGCGTTTCCCATCACGGCCTCGAGGTCCGCGCCGGGTTCCATCTTCCACGGCGCGAACTGTTCGAGGTAGGCGTTCGTCGCGCCGATGAGGTTCCACGTGGCCTCCAGGGCGCTCTGGGGCGCGAAGCCGTTCCACGCCTTGGCGCTCTCGAGAATCGCGAGTTCGGCCGGCGCGCGAAGCGCAGAGTCCACCTCCGGCGCGGGCGCCACGCCGTTGCACTTGGTGGCGACGATGGTCGTCACGCGCGCGACGAGGTTGCCGAGGTTATTGGCGAGGTCCGTGTTGTAGCGCGCGACGATTCCCTCGTGCGAGAAGTCGCCGTCGTTGCCGAGGGCCGTTTCGCGAAGCAGGTAGTAGCGAATCGGGTCGACGCCGAACTCATTGGTCAGTTCGATCGGCGAGATGTCGGTGAGGCGAACGGCACCTTCTGCGGCCATGGTCTTGGAGAGTTTCTGGCCGCCGAGGAGCAGCCACCCGTGGACCTGCACGTGACTGACCGGCTCCAGACCGGCGGCCATGCACATCGCCGGCCACCACACGCAGTGGAAACGAATGATCTCTTTTCCGATGAGGTGATGCGAACTCGGCCACCATTTGGCGACCTCGTCGTCGTCGCGGCCGTACCCGATCGCCGTCAAATAATTGATCAGCGCGTCGTACCAGACGTAAAAGACGTGCGCGTCGTCCCAGGGCACGGGCACGCCCCAGGAGATCGACGTGCGCGTGATCGAGATGTCACGAAGCCCGCCCTTCACGAACGAGAGGGCTTCGTTGCGCTTCGTCTCGGGCGTCACGAAACCGGGGTGGGCGGCGTAGTGCTCGATCAACCGGTCCTCGAAGGCGCTGAGTCGGAAGAACCAGTTCTCCTCTTCCATCTCGATGAGGGGCCGGCCGTGGATCGGACAGTTCCCATCGATGCTGGTCTCGATCGTGTAGTAGTCCTCGCAACTGACGCAGTACAGACCCTTGTAGACGTCCTTGTAGATGTAGCCGTTGTCGTAGATCGCGGTGAGGAACTTCTGCACGCTCTCGTAGTGACGAGGTTCGGTCGTGCGGATGAAGTCGTCGTAGCTGATGTCGAGGGCCGCCCAGGCTTGACGGAACTGATCGGATTTGAGCTCAGTCCACTCCTGGGGGGATTGGCCGTTCTTGGCGGCCGCGTCGGCGACCTTCTGGCCGTGTTCGTCGGTGCCGGTGAGGAACTTGGTCTCGTCGCCTATCAATCGGTGCCAGCGCGCCAGGGCGTCGGCGTTCACCGTCGTGTACGCGGTCCCGACGTGCGGGGCGTCGTTCGCGTAGTAGATCGGCGTCGTGATATAGAAGCGAGCCATCCGACAAGGATAATGAGTTAAATAGAGTCGTCCGCCCGTAGCTCGAGTGCCATTTGGTAGACGCTGCGGTGCGACACGCCGAGCGATTCAGCGACGTAGGCAACCGCGTCGCGCGTACTCGCCCCCGAGTCGACCTGATCGCGCAGCGCCGCGCGGATGACGTCGTCGGTAATGATCTCGACCTCGTGACTCCCCTCGAGCACGACGACGATCTCGCCGAGCACGTCACGAACCTTCACGTGCGCGGCAACGTCGGCCACGGTCCCTCGTAGGACTTCCTCGTGCAGCTTGGTGATCTCGCGCGCGACGCAAATGCGGCGCGGGCCAAAAGGGCCGACCATCTCATTGAGTGTCGCGCCGAGCCGTTGCGGCGATTCGTAGAAGAC
>CALGFJ010000077.1 GCA_937881055.1 uncultured Acidimicrobiaceae bacterium
AACGACGCGTTCATCGAAGGGATCTTCGCGAGTCCCTGGATAATGGCGAAGGCGATGACGTGAGTAAAGGAGACCTTGGCGCCGCTCGATCGCGACAACGACTCATTCAGGGTCGATCGATTGATCTCCAACAGCCTCGCCGAGACCGTGCGGACGCTGGTCGCCGTCGGGACCGCGAGACTCGCCTCCATATTGGCGACAATGCGTGCAGCCGCACCGCGCAAGGGTGTCGCCTCGGTGTCGATTTCGGGAGCGACGACGACCGCAGCGGCGGCCGGCGTCGCAACAATCGGCACGGTGGAACGCTGGTAATCAACAAAGAACTCGCGCCAGCTCTCGGCGACCGAACTGGGATCGGCCAAAAAACGATCGTACATATCGTCGACGAGCCACGCGTTGGGTCCGAAAGAGCCTTTGCTCGTGCGAAACGATGACGATTCTGGGGGCGTAGTCACGACTCCCAGCCTAGGGGTCGAGCGTGATTATTCCGAAGGTTCACCGGCGACAATCGAGGGCTAGGTTCGCAATGTGAGTTCTGCCCCGACGCCACACGGACTGCACTTCAGTGCCGATACGCCGGTGCCCGGTCTGGCGGTCGCCGTGCGTCGCGTCGAGCATCCTGAAGCCACGATCATCTGCATCCACGGCGGACTCGACCGTGGCGGTTCTTTCGCCCGACTCGCGCGACGAACTGACCGATTCGACCTCGTCACGTACGACCGACGCGGCTATCAGGCGTCACGCGACCTCGGTCCGCTCGGCCTCGAGAATCACGTCAGCGATCTCATGGCGCTCGCGCGTCACGAAGACGTCGACCGGCCGATCATCTTCTTCGGACACAGCTTCGGTGGGGTCGTGGCCTACAGTGCCGCCATTACTGACGCCTCCATTGCGCGACTCGTGATCACCTACGAGGCGCCCTTGCCGTGGATCCGAAAGCGTAACGGCACGAGAACACCCGTGGGCGATGATCCGCCGCTCGAAGCCGAGAAGTTCTTCCGTCGCATCGTCTCGGATGGCGCGTGGGAACGCCTCAATGAGCTCGAACGTGATTCTCGTCGACGCGATGGTCCTGCGCTCGTCGACGATCTCAAGAATTTGCGCGCGGCGACGCCACCATTTGACATCACGGCGCTGAAAGTACCCGCCGTCTACGTCTACGGCGACATCCTCGCACCGACCTTCTATCGATCACTCAGCGCGGACTTGACATCCATGAATCCGATGATCACGAGTCGACAGGTGACGAGCGCCGCCCACGGCGCCCACCTTTCGATTCCCGATCAACTCGCCGCGTTGATCGCCGAACTATGGGACGACACGTGCGCGTCGGCGTAACGGGCTCTTCGGGCTTCATCGGCACGGCGTTGGTGAGCGCTCTGCTCGAGCGCGATGACGAGGTCGTGCGTTTCGTGCGTCCCGACTCACGTCACGTTGCCGGTGACACCATTCGCTGGGATCCTTCTCGCGGTCTCGTCGACGAAGGAGACGTTCGCCGTGTCGGCGGATTCGACGCGGTGGTCAATTTGGCCGGCGCGGGCCTCGCCGATCGGCGCTGGACGAGCGCGCGCAAAGAAGAGATCCTACGTTCGCGCACCGATGTCACCTCCCTCCTCGTTCGAGTCCTCAGTGAATCGTCCGGTACGGCGTTTCTGGCCAGTGGTTCGGCGGTTGGCGTCTACGGGTCTCGAGGTGACGAGTCGCTCGACGAGTCTTCGACCTTCGGCGACGACTACCTCGCTCGAGTGTGCGTGCAGTGGGAAGAAGCGACGTCGCCACTTGAACGCAGCGGCGCGAGCGTGGCGCACCTTCGTACCGGCATCGTCCTGTCGTCACGTGGGGGCGCACTCAAGAAGCAGTTGCCACTCTTTCGGATCGGTCTGGGAGGCACGTTCGGCTCGGGGAACCAATGGTTAAGCCCGATTTCTTTGCGCGACGAGGTGCGAGCCATCCTGTGGCTGCTCGAGACGCGCGCTAGCGGACCATTCAACCTCGTGGCGCCGGCGGCACTGACGAACCGCGCATTCACGCACGCACTGGCGCGCCAGGTTCATCGCCCGGCGCGATTGAGGATTCCTTCGACGGCTCTGCGCGTCGTGTTGGGCCGCGAGCTCGTCACGTCCGCGATCCTCGCGAGCCAGCGCGTGGTCCCCACGGCGCTGCACGACTCCGGCTTCAGCTTCGAGGACCCGGACATCCAAGCAATACTTTCGTCGGCGCTGGCCTGACTGCTGGAGCGCGAAGTTCAACAGGTAACGTTGAAATGACCCGTTCGTCTCGGGTGCCGTACCTCTGGCCATCGTTGATGGCACTGGTTGATACCTCGCTATGAACGTCGGACACTCTCTACGCCTCGCC
>CALGFJ010000078.1 GCA_937881055.1 uncultured Acidimicrobiaceae bacterium
GAAAGACGATGGTCGGGATGATGCGCTTGCCGTCGTTGCGCGCTTCGACTTCGGCCGCCTTCTCGGGGAACTCTTCGAGGTCGATCCAGTCGTAGGCCACGCGGTGCGACGCGAGGAACTGCTTGGCCCGGCGACAGTCCGGGCACCAGCTCGCGCCGTAGACGATGATCGGCGATTCAGTGGACGTCATGAAGAAGACCTCTCAGTCGTCGGAACGGTATTGACGGAACAAGTTGACGAGGCCCTCAACGACGTCACTCGGCAGATCGTCGGGGCCGACGTGGCCGCTCGCCGCAATGGTCGCGCGCATCTGGTCGAGGTACGCCGCGCACGCGTCACACTGGGCCAGGTGCTTGTCGAGTCGACGGCGTTGTCGACGAGACAGTGTCCCGTCGAGATAGTCGCTTACGAGTTCAACGGCCTCGCGGCACACGAGAGGTGACGGCAGCAGCTTCATAACCTCGATCCCTTCACGACCTCTTCGACGATTTCTCGAACACGAGCTCGGCCCCGGTGCAGTATCACTCGCACGTTCGCCTCGCTCAATTCAAGAAGTGCGGCCACCTCCTGAGTAGTTAGTCCCTCGACGTCACGAAGCGTTACGACGGACTGTTGAGGTTCACCCAAGGCATCGATCGCATGGCGAACAGCACTGAGAAGAGCCGTGTCATCAAGACGGCTGTCGATCGCGTCCGTGAACGGGACCGGAGGGTCGCTCCAGAATCCGCCCTGGTCGAAACGATGGGCCGAAACACTCGGCCCGGATTCATTCGGATCGACCGGGATCGACCGGTGTTCTTTCACGCCCGTCGTGCGCGCACGATTCACGCAGATTCGAAGCAGCCACGTCTTGAACGAACTTCGACCTTCAAACTTCTCAATTCCCCTCATGACCGCGATCCACGTGTCCTGGGCGACATCTTCGGCGCTCGGGGCACTCGCGACGTAGTAGCGCGCCACCTTCACCAATGTCGAGTGATGGCGCCGCACGAGTTCGGTGAAGGACGACTCGTCGCCACCGAGCAGGTTTTGCAAGAGCTCAGCGTCGTCCACGTGGAAAACAGTACCGTTCGGCCGTCCACCGTGTAACGCGATGAGGGATCGGCGGACTGTAGGTGTGGCACTTTCGCCACCGACAAGGAGAAACCATGAAATCCCATCGCATTGTTCGTTCGCTCGGCGCGGGGGCCCTCATCCTCGTGACGGGTTTTCTCGCCACAACGTCCTTCGCCGGCGCAACGTCGGCCAAGGATCAAGCACCGTCGAGCCACGCCGTGTTCGTCGAATCCGATCAAACCGGGAGCAACACGGTCATCAGTTACTCGCGGAGCACCGACGGTTCGATCTCGTTCGTCGCGACGTACCCGACCGGTGGTGCGGGCGGTTCGGCCGCCGGTTCGGCCGCCGACCCACTGGCGAGTCAGGGTGGACTGGCCCTCGTCGATCACGGCAATGAACTGATCGCCACGAATCCCGGAAGCAATTCGGT
>CALGFJ010000079.1 GCA_937881055.1 uncultured Acidimicrobiaceae bacterium
AGGCGAAGTTCCGCGCCGTAGTGCGCGGCGAGCGTCTCGAATTCGTCGAGCTGTTCGATCGAGTCACGGGTCATGACGACCGAGATCTTGAACTGTCCGAAGTCGGCGGCCTGCAGGTTGTCCATCGCCCGACGGGCGCTGTCGTAACTCCCCGCGCCGCGAATTCGGTCGTTGGTCGTCGCGTCGACTCCGTCGATCGAGACCTGGATGTCCAGATAGTCGATGTTCGCGAGCCGGCGCGCCGCCGTTTCGTCGATCCGAGTCCCGTTCGTGGAGAATTTCACACCGACGTGCTGGTTGACCGCGTGCTCGATGAGTTCGAAGAAGTCGCGGCGGATCATCGGTTCGCCACCGCCGATGTTGATGTAGAAAATCTGCATCGCCGCGATCTCATCGATCAACGCCTTGGCTTCCGTGGTGCTCAACTCATTGGGGTCACGCCGGCCCGAGGAAGAGAGGCAGTGCGTGCACGCGAGGTTGCAGGCGTAGGTGAGTTCCCACGTGAGACAGATCGGCGCGGCGAGGCCCCGTTCGAAGCGATCGCGCAATGTCTCAGCGCACACGGACGACCTCCGAGCGCGCGAGCGACGCGAGTGCAGTCAGGTAACGATCGCGTTGGCCCTCGGGGACAAGGTCGTCCAGCGCGGCGTCGACACTTTCGAACTCCGACATGCGACGAACGAGTTCGACGAGCTCGCGCGATTTGAGAAACACGAGGCGGCGGGTCCCGTGGTGGTACGCCAAGGCGCCGAAGGACTCGTCGCGCAACGAAACCTGTTCGTTCAAAGCCCAGGGCGCGGACGCGTCAAAGGCGTGGACTACTGAAGTCGACACCTTTAGTAGACGCCGCAGAGTCCGTCGATGGAGACCTCTTCAACGAGAAGCTCCTCGCTCTCTTCGGTCTCGACAACCGGCTCTTCGATCAGGGTTTCGGTCGACATCGTTCCTCCTCGGACATCCCCATTCTGACCCCTGCGACAGCCGTCGCCAGACCAAATCGTGCCAGACTCCTCCCGTGAGCCAACTTCTCCCCCTGGCCCCGCTCCCGGTCGAGGTCCCGATCCCCACGGGGACCAAGGTGATCCTCGACGAAAATGCGAAGTTCCTCGACCGCGACCTCCTCACCGGCGGATCACCGTGGCGTCTCTTGCGTCTGCCGGGCGGCTCTCGAGCGGTCGCCGAACGATGGGTGCGCGGCAACGAAGTCCAAGTCGGTGAAGAGCGATTCGCGCGCACGCTCGTGCAACAGGGACTCCTCCATCCGCTTTTCCGAAGCACCGCGAGCACCGACGACGTCGACGTCGTGGTGCCGATTCGCGACGACGTCGAGTCGTTGAGCGTATTGCTCGAATCACTGCGGGGACTTCACGTGACAATCGTCGACGACGCCTCGAGCGATGCGCTGGCCGTCGCGAACTGCGCGCAACGTTTCGGTGTCGACGTGGTGCGCTTGGACGAGAACCGAGGACCGGGCAGCGCGCGAAACGCCGGAGCGCGCGCGACGTCACGACCGCTGCTGTGGTTCATCGACGTCGACGTCACCTTCGACAACGCACTCGACGTTCTCGCGCGGTTGCAGGCGCACTTCGACGATCCCCTCGAAGGGGCCGTCGCACCGCGCATTCGCGGCGACCGCGGCCCGTCGCTGCGCGACCACTTCGAAGAACGATTCAGCCCTTTGGACATGGGAGATCGCGGTGCACTAGTGATTCCCAATTCGGTCGTCCACTTCGTGCCGAGTGCCTGCTTGCTCGTACGACGGAGCAGTTTCGGCGACGGCTTCGACGAATCCTTGCGTTACGGGGAGGACGTTGACCTCGTGTGGCGCCTCCACGATCACGGTTGGCTCGTTCGATACGTCGCCGAAGTCGTCGTGACGCACCATGCGAGGGACTCGTGGCGCGGTTGGTGGAGCCAGCGCATCCGCTACGGTCAGTCCTCGAGCGAGCTCGCGAAACGACACGGCACACGACTCGCACCCTTCCGCGCCGACACCTGGACGCTTCTCGCGTGGACGAGTGCCTTCGTCGGAAAGCCGATGGTCGGTCTTCGCATCATTGCCGCCGCCCGCGATCAACTACGCGAGCGAATGCTCACTACGACGGACAACGCCGACAAAGTCGCGGGCGAGCTCGTCGGACGCGGCATGGTTCGTGCCGGTCCCCTTATGGCGCGCGCGGTAGTCCGCACCTTCGGAATCTTGATTCTGCTGAGTGCTTTGCACCCCAAGCTTCGCCGCCGCGCTTTGACGTTGTTCCTCGTGGGAACGGCGTATCGCTGGCGATCGACGCGGGTTCGCGTCGTCGACATTCCGCTCGGCGTCGCCGACGACGTCGCCTACGGGGCCGGAGTCATGAGCGGCGCGGTTCGGTCGCGCTCGCTCGGTGCGTTGAAACCTCACATAACGAAGTCGACCCTCGGTCTGCGAAACGTCCTTGGCCTGAAGCCGGGGGCGGGCAGTCTTTGAACCCAGTCCACAAGGACCGCGATCGATTCCGCCGTCTTGTAACGAGTCAGCATTGACAGTCCCGAAAGCTACTTTCCGAGCATCGTTCGTTTGGCGTCTTTCAAGAGCAGTACGAGGTGAAGTTCGTCCGTGGGACTCTCATCGAGCTCGGGAATGTGATGAAGATAGAAATTGCGAGCCTCGTTACTCTCGGCGTGTATCAACAGTCCTCGACAACCGATGTCGACGCTCATCGCAACGAAACGAGTAATTGCGTCGACCAGCAACGCCGTGCCGAGTTCTCTCCCCTCGTGCTCAGTGTGAACTCCGAGTCGCGCTAAGAGCGCCACTGGTTGCGGATATCGACCAGCTCCCTTTCGAAGTCGGGTGGGAGCGGCCGCGAGTTCGAGTTGCGCCATGCACCAGGCGTAGTAAGCAACGACCGAGTTGTCCAAATGCTGAGTGACGACGAACACTCGAGTTGTGCCCATCGATGACGACTGGAGCGCGTAGCGACGTAGCCACTGCGTTTGTTCCGACGATCGACAAATGAACTCATCGACGTCGTCACTCGACGTGATCTGCCGGGGCGCCCGATACGGCGACGTCACTCGCTAAAGGGTGATGGACGATCCATGAGACGTCGCAGACCCGAGAGTTCTCGAGCGGGCAACTCGTTGATCTCGTCCCATTGCCGGGCGGCTTCGCTTGTAAGGACAAAGTGATCGCGATCGGCCAGGACCTGACGTGACGCATCCAGCAAGTTGGTGATCACGAAGGAGGTCAAGTCAGTCCCGACAACATCGACGGCTCGGTCAATGAGTTTCCGCTCTTCGAGCGTGGCCCTCACTTCGAGGCGCTTGTCTCTTGCTCTCGCAGACGTGCTCACGTCGGCTCCTCTTTTTCTCGTACGGCCATTGTACGGCCATTATCCTCATGCGTCAAGGTTTGCACGACTTTCCAACGGTCGCTCAGCCAAATACTGCGTTCGTCAAGAAGAAGCAATTATTTGTGATCGCGGCGACGATTCGTCGTTACTCGATTGGCTGACGGCCCAAAACTGCAGGCTCCCGACTTGCGAAGAGCCATCCCACAACTGCGGCAAGTGCCGGCATGCCAAAGAGTATGAGCACGATGTCACCGAAGGGGACGTTGCCAAGAGCCGAGATTCCTCCGTTCAACGAGTTACTCCGCAGCCAGCCGATCATGGCGACGTAACCACCCACCACGCCCAAGAGTGCGCCGAGAAAGCCGAGCGCACCCGCCGTCACTGCGGTCAACGTGCGACGCGTGTAACTCGACGCTCCCGTCGCCGCCAACGTTCGCAGATCGCTCGAGGTTTCGCTTCGCACGAGACCGACCGACATCGCCAGGACGCCGAGCGCGATGATGATCCCGAAGAGCGTCGCCCAGTTCGTGACGGTCGACGTTGAGGGAATGTCGTTCCTCGACTCAACTTGGAGCTGCTGCGTCGACGCGGTGAGCTGCGCACTACTGATCTGAGCCGCGGTAAAGGTTTGACTTCCCACCACGAGCCAGTCGGAGGTGACCGCGGTGATGTGAAACTCCTTCATGGCATGTTCCGTGATAACCGTGTTCGGTGCCGAAGTGCCACCCGGAAGTGCACTGATGTCCTGAATCACCGGGTGCGCGAGGCAGCCATTGGCGGGCGAACAACTCGGGCCCGAGTTGCCTCCGGGAGCGCTGGGACCGCCCGCTTGTTTGCTATTGGTCCCGTAGTTGAAGACGAGACCCGAGAAACCAGAAAGACCCGGACGCATGCTCAAGACATCCGCGTTCGGGTTGATCTCGGACTCCTTTATACCGAAGGCCCGCAACAACTGGGGCGTCGCGACGTAGATCTGCCCGCTCCAGTTGCGACCGCCCTCGGTGCCGTTCAGTCCAGCATTGGGTGACTCGAGTGGGATGAGTTGCGCGTCAAGTCCCTTCGCGATTTGTTCGGCACTGGCGGCGAGTTGCGTCGGAGTTGCGGTCTCCGTTTTGTGGTGCCGGACCCGGACCAACTGACCCTTCGCGTTGCGATGGACAATGATCTGGCCCCGAGGCGGGAAGCCCGTGTGGAGGGCGAGTTGGTTCGAGGCGAGATTGGGTCCCGCGTAGTCCAGGACGTTGCCGCGCGACGCTACCGCGAGCACCACGATGACCGAGATAAGCACGCCGATACTGATCGCCGCAAGCGCTGAACCCGATCGAGCCCGATACCGCGCGAGATCGCGCAGTGCGAGACGCGTCGCTATCGGCGCTCGACGGCCGACTCGTTGGGTCAAGGACAACAAGAATGGCGCGAGCAGGATCAATCCGGGCATCAAGAGGACGAGCCCGAGAATGAGTTCGGGTGCTCCACCACTGCCGTTGCCGCCACCGGTTCCACCGGAATAACCGAGCAACAAGAATGCCCCGACCAGGATCACGATGCCCGGGATCGCGGAGCGATGGATCTGACGAGGCGGCGCCGGTCGACCGGACAACGCGTGGACGATCGGCACCTTCGTCACGGCACGCGCGGGACGAGACGCCGCGAAATACGCGGCGAGGACGGCGAGGACCATGGCGACGAATACGACGGTCCACGGAAGTGCGAACACACCGATGACGTGATGCGCGCTCTGTTCGAAGCTCGGACGATACGCCAACCAACCGGCGAAGCCCACGATGAAACCGAGGATCGCGCCGACCACACCGACGACCGTGCCGTTCGCGCTTACGACGAGACGCACGTGATGATCGGTCGCGCCAATCGATTCCAGCATTCCAATGGAACGCATGCGGCGTTGCGCGAGCACGGTGAAACCGCCGATGGAAACGAGAGCGATGAGCAACATGCCCAGGACCAAGGCCGCGAGCGAAATGGTCTCCGGATTCAGCGGATTCGAGTTCGCCACGGACGCAGGAGAGTTGATCTGAACGCCCTTGCTGATTGATCTCAGCGACGCACCCGAAACATCGAATAATGCCGTGACTTGGGTCGCGTTCGGCACTTGGTCCGGTTCTACCAGAGCAAATTCGTCGAGGAGACTTTGCGGGTTCTCCACGATGCCGACCACCTCGCGCTCGACACCGCCGACCTGCCAGGACTTGCCGACGGACAGGTGGAAGGCCGACGCCACACCGTTGGTCACGGCGACCTCGGAGGCGTTCGAGGGAAAGTGACCACTCACGACGGACAGCATCGGGCCGCCGAAGGGTCCGTGCGGGTCCTGCGAACGCAGTTGATACGTATGAATCGATCCGGGAATCGAGTACGTCTCGTTCTCGATGACCTGCTCGGTGCCGAGGTGCTCCAGATGCGCGATGAAATTCTGCGCCTTCTTGCCGTAACTCGCGAAGGACACCGAATAGTGCGCCGTCCCGAAGCCGGCGTTCTTCGGCGGCGGATTGTTCACCGCGACCGTCGATCCGAGGACTGTCGCCGCGACGGCCACGGTGATGAGAGCGAGAATGAGAAACTGCTGACGCCATTCGCGTCGAAAGAGTCGCCACGCCCAACGCGTGACGGCGCGACGTGCGGGAATTCCACCGTCGGACGGCCGTCGATCGGATCGAATCCGGAAGTCGTCCATCGTTATGACGGGTTCGCAACGTCGGGGTTGAGTAGCTCCTCGGGGCTCGGCGGCGGCAACGTCTCGTCGACCGCTTTTCCGTCACGCAAGAACACCACGCGATCGGCCCACGAAGCGAGCTTCGCGTCGTGTGTCACCACGACCGCGGCGACGCCGCCGTGACAGGCCGTCAGGATCATTCGCATCACGGCCTCGCCATTGACGGAATCCAGGGCGCCCGACGGTTCGTCGGCGAGGAGCAGACTTCGTTCGCCCACCACAGCCCTCGCGATGGCGACGCGCTGGCGTTCACCACCAGAGAGCTGATCGGGAAAACTCTCGGCGCGGTCCGCGAGACCAAGTCCCTCGAGGGCGTCCATGCCTTTCGCCCTCGCCTTCTTCATCGAAACGCCGTCAAGCTCCAGTGGCAGCGACACATTTTCAACCGCGGTAAGACCCGCGAGAAGATTGAAGTCTTGGAACACGTACCCGACGGAGCGTCGCCGCAGACGTGCCTTGTCGTTGCGTGACATCCCCGATAATCGTGCGCCGTCAATCATGACGTCGCCGGTCGTCGGTTCTTCGAGGCTCCCCGCGATCGTGAGGAGCGTCGATTTACCCGACCCGCTCGGTCCCATGATCGCGACGAGCGAACCGCGCTCAACCGACAAGTCAATGTCAGAGATAGCGTCCACCTCGTTGGCGCCCTGTCCGTAGCGCTTCGACACGTTTCGTAGTTCCAGCATGCTCATTTGTGGGCTCCAGTCCTTCGGCGAATACTCGGCAGTGCAACAGGGTTCTCGGGCGCCGGTTCAGAGGCGGCGCGCCGAAGTCGGCCGTCCGCGGCATCGAGCCAGCGCACGACGGAGTCCAAACGGAAGAGTTCCGCATCGACGGCCAGCGCGAACGCGAGATCGAATTGGGATTCATCTTCTTTCAGACGGGTCCACTGCTGCATCAACTGCACGATGTAGCGGCGGTGAATTTGGATGACGTCAAAGACGTCCACGTCTGGCAGGCGCGACGCGACGAGTACCTTGATGACCAACTCGTCCCTCGGCGGCTCCGAGAGATCGGGCGGCGTGCGAAGCCAATGAGCGAGCTCCTCGCCACCCTTTTCAGTGATTCGGTAGTTCCTCTGACGCTCATCCTCTTCAATGTCGTCAGACTCGGCCAAGCCGTCGCGCTCGAGGCGCTGCAGGGTCGTATAGACCTGGCCGACGTTGAGGGGCCACACCTCACCAGTGCTCGTTTCGAACTCCTGACGCAGTTGAAAGCCGTACTTTGGACCCTCGCTCAACAGAGCGAGCAACGAATGACGGATGCTCATAGTGACCTCACAGATTTAAACATACTCAGTATGCTACTTGCTATACTCAACCTTGTCAAACCCTTGATTTCTCAACACTTTGGAAGGATCTGGACCCCAAACCTCGGGCTTTCGGGCCCTACCGAGGAGAGTACGCAGTAGTCAACGCGGGAGCAATCGGGACTTTCCACGACGAGGTGCGAAAGCGGGCGCAATGAGTCAGGGGTTTCTCCCTGGGGAGAACCGAGGAAAACTAGAAGCGAATGACCCCGCGAATGTTCTCGCCGGCTTCCAGGTCGTCATAACCTTTCTGCACTTGGTCGAGCGTGTACTCCTGAGTGACGAGCTCATCAATCATGAACTTGCCTTCGTGGTGGAGTCGAAGGAGACGGGGGATCTGAAGGCGTGGCGCTTCGGAGCCGAAGACGGTCCCCCTCAACTCCTGGTTCATCATCGAGAACATGAAGAGATTGAGGTCCACTGATGTCTGG
>CALGFJ010000080.1 GCA_937881055.1 uncultured Acidimicrobiaceae bacterium
CGTGGCCGCGATCTTCATTCCACTCGCCGTTCGCTCCTACTCGAAGCGGGTGTGATGAGCGCGACGTAGTTTCTGGACGAAACGCCTGTCGCAGCTTCGATTAGCCAGCGCTATCCGCTCGCCTCGCTCTGATGGGGGTAGCTTCCACGGCTCGAAATATGGCGAATTTCAACCTGATTCTGCCGTGGCGTCAACTCGTGGGTCTCAACTCTTCCTGCCTGGTCACCTTCGAAGGGTCATTCGCCGGTCAAGGAATTCAATCGGTAGTCCCGACGAGGCGAACCCTATTTCAGTATGCTGAGAAAAATCTGGCCCCAAAATCTCGGGTCAGAGTGAAACCTAAGGGGCCGCTGTGAATGCCGAATCGGGTAAATCGTCTTTCTCGTTTGATATGAAACGTTGGTCTCCGGCAGAGCGGACCACGGCCATAGCGACGCTGGTCTTGTTCATTTCGCTGTACCTTCCGTGGTACACGTACAGCTTCGGCCTCGGTTCAGTATCCGTGAACGGTTTGTGGCACGGATGGATGTACCTCGTCTTCCTCTTGTGTTTGGTGATTCTTGTGTACTTAGTTTCGCGCGCGGGATTCAGTGAAATGCCCTTCAAGCTCCCGATCGCGGGCGAACAGTTGTTGTTGGTAGCTTCGGTGGCGAATCTGGTGCTGACCGTATTGGCATTCATTGACAAGCCGGGTGGCGTTGGATTCAGCGGCATCGGATGGGGCTTTGGAGCATTCGTTGGCCTCATTGCGGCAGTCATCGCCGCGCTTCCTCTGGGGATGCCCGCTCTCCGGGCTCGTCGCAAGTAACGACGCAACGTAAACAACCACCAGCGAAGAAAGTGCGGCTGGTAAGGCGAATGGTTCTTCTCGACGAACGGCCCCGGTGAGCTCAACTGAGTTCTCATCGCCCTTTGGGAATTACTGAGGTCGGCCTTGCGTCACCGGTCGGACTGGAGTGTCTTCTCAGTTGACAAGTGGCTGTAGATGAAAAACGATTTCGGTCCCCATTTTCATTCCAGACGCCCATTGTGAAATGGATTCCCAGACATCAAATCGAAACGACTGATGTCAGATATCAACGCCACCACAGGCTGCCTCGTGACAACTACCGACTCAACCAGTCCCGCACTCTCGGGAGCCGAGATAGCGACACTCCGATGACAAGTGCGCACGCCAACATGAGCAAGGCGATCGGCCAGATTGGTTGGTACCCGGTCGCCCACAGTGGCAGAACGACCGCAAGGACGATGCATCCGAGTGCGAGTCTGTAGACATTGACTCGCCACGTGAAAAAGCGAGCGGGGCCTTTCTTTGAAGTGGGCCTAGCGTTGGTCGTCATGTGAACCGCTTATCGACGCACAGCGCGCGCAATCGATTCACCGAAACCCAATTGTCGTTCTCTCCACATTGCAGTTCTTACTACCTGTGTCGCACCTTCGTGTCGTACCCATCTCGGAGTCAGCTGAAGCACGTCCACGCCTCAACGCGCTAGTCAGAGATTGTCCACGTCGCCCACGTACGTGAACCCGCACGCTGGGTTCTTGACCGACACCGTCGAAGGGAGCAGTTTCTCTAGTTGACGAAGATGCGCTCCAAGGGCAATGAGGCGTGACGTCGAATGATGAAACGACAAAAACTCGGTGTCACTGAGACTGCGTCGTGGACGTCAATTGTCACCAGATAGCGGAGTCAGTCGTTTGCGCGGTAGTGGAGGTGGACGACACCGCTCGCGAATCGGTCGACGCAGAGCAGTTCGAGGTTGGAGAGCATGTGCTCCGGATGTGCTGGCTTCCCACCGCCAACCGTAACGGGAGTGACGAACAGGTGCATCTCATCGACCAGACCGGCCTTGATCGCTTGACTCGCGAGGTTGGCCCCGCCGATTGACAGGTCGTGCTCTGATGCCTGTTTCATCCGCCTGACTGCCTCCACGTCGAATGTTCTCTCGATTCGCGTACGGGCGCTGGATACAGCTTCCAGTGACGTCGAATACACGACCTTGGTAGCGGCTCGCCACACCATCGTGAAGTCCCGGATGAAGGGCGGCTGATCGCCAGATGCGTCGAACGTCTCCCAATAGACCATCGTCTCGTACATTCGGCGACCATAAAGCACCGTACCGAAACTTCGTTCGATGTCGTTGATGAAGGTGAACACCTCGGAGTCGGGCATGCCCCAGTCGAAGTTGCCACGCTCATCCTCGATAAAGCCATCGAGAGAGGTGATTGCGGAATACACCAATTTCGCCACGACGGTCAACTTAGTTGCGCGATGTGAATGCCGACAAGTGATTTCGGTCCGCGGCGTCGCTTCGATTGTTTCGCAACCGACTCGGCCAGAACTTCGCGAGGTCACTGCAGTCGACACCGCAGGATCGCGGTCAGATGATTGGTGCTGAGATTGTCGGTCCCGGCGGACCGAGTCCCGCACGTTCGCGAATGATCGTTTCGACTTGATCGGGATCGTCGGGGGTTATGAACGGCTTGACGTGCTTTCCGAGATCGAGGATCAGGCCTTCCTTCTTCGTCGGTCGCTGCGTGTCGAGATTCGTCCAGTAGCCCATGTTGGCCGTGCCCCAAATCCTTCCGCGACCTTTCGTCGCCGCGAGGGTCACTCGTTGCACGCCGACGATTGACCGATAGGCCACCTTTTTGGATCCCCATACGTAGTAATGGCGGATCTCCAGGGTGTCGCTACCACAGACGATTCCCTTTTCTCGGTAGTTCTCGACCACGGACTCAATGTACCGTTCGGTCGAAGCAGCGTCACGATAGCGACCGCTTCACCAACTTCGGTCACTTCAATTCACGGTTGTCAATTCGTCAAGGGACGTGCGTTATGGTCCCTGTAAGCAATTGGCGTCAGTGGGGGGTCGCGATGGTTCAAGTGGAGGGATTAGTCGACAACGCGGGCGACGAAGCAACCGTGGCTGGCGTCTTGCGCGGTGACGTATTCGTGTCGTTGGAGGAGTTAACGGCACGTGCGCGCCGCGCGGCAACCGGGCTGCGGTCACTCGGCGTCGAAGAGGGTGGCGCCGTGGCACTGCTATTGCGAAACGACCACGAATTCTTCGAAGCGGCCTTCGCGGCAGCCGCGCTCGGCGCGGCCACGGTGCCGATCAACTGGCACGGCAGTGCCGAAGAAGTGGCCTACGTCGCGACCGATTCCAAGGCGGCTGTCATCGTGGCGCACGCCGACCTGTTGCATCACGTGCGCGACGCCTTGCCACCGACGATCAACATCTTGGGTGTGGCGACGCCGTCGAGTATCGCGGACCGATTCGACCTCGACCCGGCTGTCACCACGGTTCCAGACGACGTCGTCGAGTGGTCGACGTGGCGCGACGGCTTCGATGAACTTACCGACGCGCACATCGGCGATCCCTTGTCGATGATCTACACCTCCGGGACGACTGGATTCCCCAAGGGCGTGCTCCGTCTGCCGGGAACGAATGACGGGTCCCAGGCACTGGATTACATGACCGTTGTCACCCAACTCTTCGGTGCGTGGCCCGGCATGCGCACGATCGTCGCCGGGCCGATGTACCACTCGGCGCCCTACGCGTACGCGTTGGTTGCCGCGCGCGCCTACAACGCCTACGTGGTGCTCGAGGATCGCTTCGACCCCGAGGAGTTCCTCTCCCTGATCGAGCAACATCGCATCACGTCGCTGTACATGGTGCCGACCATGTTCGTGCGACTCTTGCGCCTCCCGCCGGACGTTCGAAGCCGCTACGACCTGTCATCGCTTCGCCACGTCTCGCACACCGCCGCGCCGTGTCCGCCGGACGTGAAGCGCGCGATGATCGAATGGTGGGGACCGATCGTGGATGAGTTCTACGGCAGTACGGAAGTGGGATTCATCACCGGCTGCACCAGCGACGAGTGGCTTGCGCATCCGGGCACGGTCGGTCGGCCTCTGCCGTCGAGCGACGTTCGGATCATCGGAGTCGACGGACCGGTGCCGATCGGTGAATCGGGTGAGGTCTTCGTACGCGCGCGCGCCAACTCCGATTTCACGTACTTCGGCAAGTCCGATGCACGCGCCGAGGTCGAGATCGACGGACTCATCACCTGCGGCGACATTGGATTCCTCGACGCCGACGGATTCTTGTACCTCTGTGACCGCGCGCGTGACATGATCATCTCGGGCGGCGTCAATATCTATCCGATCGAGATCGAGGCCTGCTTGTTGAAGCTCGAAGGCGTCGCCGACTGTGCGGTCTTCGGTATCCCGGACGACGAGTACGGGGAATCGATCGCCGCCGCCATGAAGCTCGATGAAGGATCGACACTGAGCGCCGAAGACATTCGTCGGCACGTTCGCGAGCACTTGGCCGGTTTCAAAGTTCCCAAGGTCGTCACCTTCCACGAATCGTTGCCGCGAGAGGATTCGGGCAAGATGTTCAAGCGAAAATTGCGCCAGCCCTATTGGGAAAAGGCTGGTCGCTCGATCTAAACGTCGCGGACATTCTCACAATGTGAATAATCCTCCGGGCTCCGCGAACAACGAAGGCGCATCAGTAAAATCGATTCATGTCGGATTCCGGTACACCAACCCCGCGCGTACCGAATCGAGCCCGGCTCGAAGCGCTCGGTCACGCCGTGGACGCTCGCCACGGTGAACCTCGTCATCGTCAGCGCGTGAAGCGCTCGCGCGCGAAGATCGCCCTGGTGACGCTCGCCACGGTCGTCGTCGTGATCGTCGCCGCGGTCGCCGGAGACTACTGGTACATCAACCACCTGATCAAACACGTGACGATCACGTCCGAATCTCAGCAGTACAACAACACTGAGAACATTTTGTTGGTCGGTTCGACGACGCGTTGCGGATTGAAGCATCAGAATGCGGCGTACGGACTGTGCTCCCAAGGCGTGACCGGCGTCAACAGCGACGTGGTCATGATCCTGCACCTCAATCTGACCACCAATCAAGTGTCGATCCTTTCTCTCCCGCGTGACCTGTTCGTTCCGAACGCCCGTGTCGACGGCGCGAACAAGATCGACGCCGCCCTTTACAACGGACCGAACCAACTCGTGAAGGCGATCCAAGAGGACTTCGGCATTCCGATCAATCATTACGTCGAATTGAACTTCGACACGTTTGCGGAAGTGGTCAACGTGCTGGGTGGCATCAAGATGTACTTCCCGATGTCAGTGTTCGACGCGTATTCCCAGTTGTACGTCCGCAATCCCGGATGCATTCAACTCGACGGCACACGCGCCCTCGAAGTCGTGCGGGCCAGACACCTGCAGATTCGGTTTCCCGGTGACGGCACGAACTATCGCTCGTGGCCCCAAGAGGCGCTGTCGGACTTGGCTCGCATCCGGCGCGACCACGAGTTCTTGAAGGTCTTGGCCGACGCCGTCAAGGCGAAGGGAATCGCCAATCCCCTGACCGACCAGCGTCTGGCGACCGCCGTCGCACGCTATCTTACCGTTGATCAGGGACTTACCACGACGGCGCTCCTCAGTCTCGCTGAACACTTCCACGGCGTCTCGGTCTCGTCGGTGCCCGAATTGACGGTACCGGTCGTGCTCGTTGAGACGACCGGGGGTTATCTCTACCAGGGGTACTACTACGGCGACGTCGAATTCCCCATCGATCCCGGCGTCACCCAAACCATCGACCGGTTCTTGGACGTCGGATCGAATATCAACACGATGGATGGCAAGCCCCTGCCCAAGGGTTCGTCCTTCACCGTCTCGGTGCTCGACGGATCAGGCACACCCAATCAGGCGCACGTCGTCGCCGCCGGCCTTCGTCGTCGCGGCTTCGTCATCCACGGCATCGGTGCCGCCACGCCGTACGGGGTGCGCGAAGAGACCGTGGTCTTTCACTCGAACAACTCCGCCGCCTCGCTCGGTGCCGCGCAGACGGTGCTCCATACCATCGAGGGACCGGCCGTCATGGCGCTCGGGCGCACGACGGCCGGCGCGACGGTTACCGTCTTGACCGGTTCGGACGTGAGCGTGATCCCTCCGCCGAGGACGCCGACGACGACCACTACCGCCAAGGGCAAGCACCACCATCCGCCAGCGACCACGACGACGAAGCCGGTCACGCAGATCACGGTGCTCGACCCGTCGGCCGTCAAGCACGACACGTCGCTCTCCGCTCCGACCGACGTGACCCAGGCGCTGCAACCGTGGGACCCGCGTTCGTGCGGACCCAACGGAACCGAGGGTCCGTAGGGGACCGGTCATCAATGACGTGAGCGTCGCCGGCGCTCGTCGTGGACTACATTGCCTTTCATATGAAGCGATCGTTCCTCGGCCTCGTGGTCTTGGCGGCGATCGTCGTCGCCGTCGTGTACGCGACGAGTAACAACTCGTCGCCGAAAACCACGCAACCGCTGGTCTCCCACACGATCAGGGCAACGCCATCCACGATGGCGACATTGAAATCAGCGTTTTTAAAGTTCAAGCTCCATAACAAGGAGATGGTCGCGACCGACCGGATCACGTGGGGGCAGGTGATCCAGCCGTCCGGGCCGAAAGAGCCGCTCATCGCCTACGACGCCGTCGATCGCCGCGAGTGGGCGATCGCCTCGTTCAACCTCGTGCTTCCGGCCAGCTACAAGTCGGAGGTCTCCTTTCAGGACGGCGGCAACATGGGAATCTTCAACAAGGTCGCCGGCGGCAAATGGTTCATGACCGGTTCACCGGGTTTCCCGTTGTGCGCGAAGGACGTACCGTCGATCGTCGCCCACCTGTGGGGACTGAAGAACTATCCGGCCTGCAACTAGGGACGAGCGGTCCTCGACGACGCCCGCATCCCTACTGGAGATCCTTCCGTGACTCCTTGCGCCACATCATCTTGAGCGCGGACCAGTCGTCATCGAGCGCCGCCACCTTCACGTCCACGAGCCCGAGGGGCAAGACCATGTTCCGCACGACGTTGTCGGTGATATCCGAGTCGTGTCCGCTCGCACGACGGGGCCACGCGACCCACAGCGACCCGTTGGGGGTAATCGATTGCGAAAGCGAAGCGATCTCTCGATACAGTGACGCGGCGTCGTAGTAGAACGCGATGACGACGTCGGACTTGGCACTGCTTCGTTGACGCAGTACGCGCGCGTTCGAGGGAAGGTCTTCGATCGACCAGTCTCGGGGCGCGCCGATGAGCGTCACCCGATGACCTTCTTTGACGCCGATTTTTGCGGCCATCGGCGTCTTCGAGTAGCCCGCTGTCACCTCGTTGAGTGTAACTAACGACCGGAATCACATCGCAATGGTGAAGTTGCGTCTATACGTTCACCAATCACATCGTGAACACGCGTCAAGACCGCGAGGAGTGAGTCGTGGAATTCCGTTACGCGACCGGTCCTTTGTGATATTTATTAGGTCACTTACAACGAATTCAACGCTATGGATCGGAGAGGTGATTCGCCGTGCGCCAGGGTCTCTTCTTCCCACCGTTTGACGGCGTGGCCGATCCCCATCGACTCGTTGCACTCGCGCGAAGCGCTGAGGCGGCTGGCTGGGACGGCATCTTCCTCTGGGACCACCTGCTCTATAGCGGGGGAGTGACCAAGATCCTCGATCCGTACATCTCACTCGCGGCGATCGCGTCGGGGACGTCCACGATTCAGCTCGGTGCCATGGTGACACCCCTCGTCCGTCGACGTCCACAAATCGTCGCGCGTCAAGCCGTCACGCTCGATCTCCTCTCACGGGGCCGTCTCATCCTGGGATTCGGCATCGGCGACGAGGGGGAGGCCGGTGAACTCTCGAAGTTCGGCGAGATCATCGACGCGAAGGAACGCGGTCACGCGCTCAACGAGGGACTGGACGTCCTCACCGGGCTTTTGTCCGGCGAGGCCGTGCACCACCACGGCGAGCACTATCGAGCGGACGGCGTGACGTTCCAGCCCACGGCCGCTCGCGAGGGTGGCATACCGATCTGGCTCGCGGCGCGGTGGCCGCACCCGGTTCCGATTCGCCGCGCGGCGCACTTCGGCGGTGTCTTCGTGATTCAGATGAAGGAACCTCACGACGTCGCCACGTTGCGACAGCGACTGGTCGACGAGGGCGCCGATCTCGAACATTTCGACATCGTGGTCAGTGGATTCATCGGCGACGACCCTTCGCCGTGGGCGAAGGCCGGCGTCGACTGGTTCTTGAGTTGGATCGGTCCGTATCACATGGACTTCGACGAGGTACACGAGATGATCGTCGAAGGTCCGAGAGTGGTTCAGCCCTAGAGGTCCTTGCGCCACGCGACCATGGCGCCGGCGACGCGTGCGCCGAGCGCTTCGTTCACGGCGATCATCGGCCCGTTCAACTTCGAGTTGAACGTGGTGATCTTCTTCGTCTCGTAGCGACCGGCGTCGAGCAGGCGCATGGTGGTCACCTTCAAGAGTCCTCCCAGTCGATGACCGCGGTGTCGGCGAACGACGAGCGTGTCCCACTGATAGGCGGTCTGGGGCTGCTCGCGTGACACCGTGAGTTCGCTGTAGCCGACGAGTTCACCGGTCGCGCGGTGACGCGCCGCCGCGACGAGGAGGTCGCGGCCCATTCGGTTCGTCGTCGCCTCGTGGAGACGCACGCGAGCCGCGTCCCAGTGTTCGGCCTCGACGTCGATGTCCACGTGCGGCGTCTCGGCGGGCATGATCGCCGAGAGGTGGGCTCGCGCAGCCACGAGCTCCTCGGGCGTGCCGTTGGTCCACGAGATGATGTCGTAGTCCGTCGCGAAGCCAGTCCACTCCTCCCAGAGTCGATCGAGTTCGCCGGGTGGACGGGGCCACTCGAGATCGCGACGGACGTTCTCTTCGGCGACGCGGTAGCCGTGGTGAACGGCGAAGCCTCGGTTGGGTCCGCTGCCGATCTCTCGTGAACCTTCGATGACGAAGATGACGAGGGTCGGGCGACGCAGTTCGCGCGCACACCTTTCGAGTTCCGTGAGAGCGGCCGAACCGTAGCCCCGACGCCGCTCGGTCGGATCGACGAAGAGGTTTCCTTCGATGAAGGCGAGATTGTCGTCGCGGGTCACCTCGAGCGCACCGACCGCGACGGGTCGGTCCGGCGACGGAGCGTAGGAGTACAGGCGAAAGACCCTGGGTGCGCTCTCGTCGACCGAGCGCGCACGCCACTCATCGGGGTGCCAGCCCTGTCCACGTTCGCCGTCTCGGGCGAATTCGGATCGCTGCAGTACGCCGAACCAGGCGTCGAACTGAACGTCGTCAGTGGCGTCGATGCGACCAAAGATCATTGCGGCTACTCGATCGCGGGGGTGGTTGCGTGCGGTAATCGACCGTCTTCGCTGGCGCTGAGGAGGTGGCGCAGTCGCAACATGAGTGCTCCACCCACGAGCGCGGTGAGCCCCGTGCCGAGCGGCCACCAGTTGCCCAGGTGTTCGTTGAAGTAGAACGCCGTGATGGCCGGCGCGAGCGTGCCCGACAAGCCCCAGGCGAGACCGGCCGCGGCGTTGTAACGGCCGCGTAGATGCTCCGGAGCGATCTCGTTCACCAGCGCCGGACCAACGGGGGAGAGCATCGTCTCGCCGAGGGCGAAGATGATCATCGCGACGCAGAGCGACACGATCGCCAGCACCCTGGGCAGCGCCAGCGCCGTGTCGAGGATCACCCAGAAGACGAACCAGATCACGGCGACCGTCGCCATCACTTTGGTGCGACTCTTGCCTTCGATCCGGTTGAGGATCCATAGTTGCGCGCACACGATGGTGGTGGTGTTGAAGAAGAAGATGACGCCGATGACGTGAACCGGCAGTTTCAAGTTGTTCACGACGAATAGGCTGTAGCCCGCCTCCTGGGAGCCGTAACCTCCGATCATCAAGACGACCGCCGCCAGCACGTAGTGCCGCAGTCGACGATCGCGCACAACCTCGCGCCAGCCTTCCTCTCTCAACTTCAAGTCCTCGCGATGCTCCTTGATCGCTCCTCCGTAGCGGCGCAGCGTGAGAATGATCAACCCACCCAACATGGTCACCCCCGCGTTGAACGTGTAGAGGATGACGAAGGACTCCGGGTGATGCAGGTCGACGATGCTCGCCGACACGAGCAGGCCGAATCCAATACCGAGATTCACGAGCATGAAGTTGAAACCGAAGGCCCGCTGACGGTGTTCGGACGCGACGATGCGAGAGAGCAGAGTGCTACTCGGTCCCCATCCGGCGCCCCCGAAGAGTGCGAGCAAAAGGGCGGCCACCGTCGCTTGAGTCTTGGAGTGCGCGTGGGCCCAGAGGATCAGCGTTGCGGCGTCGGCGACGACCGCGACCATGATGACGCGAACCGGGCCGAACCAGTCGGTGAACGTGCCCCATATCGGACTGCTGCCGATTCCCACCAGCGCCGCGACCGACAACAAGAGCGTGGCGAAGTCAGTGGAGAAACCGCGCACGTTGTGGAGGTAAATCACGAACAGCGAGTACGTGAGACCGCTACCCGTGCACGACACGAACGTGCCGAGGTAATACCGGCGCAGGGGTCCGGTGATACCGCTGCGAAAATCAGCGGGAACGAGTGTTTCGATCAGTTTCACAAGTACGACAGAATACTTCGACGTCTTGTGCACCGAATCACAAGTTAATAGATTGTCATATCTCGTGGAGTATTACGCTGGAGTGAGAAAATCACCTCCTGGGTGAGTGGAAGGCAGTCGATGGTCCTTAAGAGTTCCCCGAAGAGCCGAACCGATCTCCTCAGTGAAATTGCGCCCGACGTCGAGCGCCTTTACAACCGACACCTCGAGGCTCCGCGCCTCTGGTATCCGCACGAGCAGATCGACTGGGGCGAAGGCGAGAACTTCGCCGACGTGCCCTGGGAGCCGTCGCAGTATCCGCTCAACGATGGTGTGCGCAGTTCGATCTACGTGAACCTGCTCACCGAGGACAACCTCCCGTACTACACGCACACCTTGCTCAGCCACGCCCCCGAGGGCCACCCGATCGTCGACTGGAACCACCAGTGGACGATGGAGGAGAACCGGCACGCGATGGTCATGCGCGACTGGGTTCACGTGAGTCGCTGCATCGACCCGACGTTGCTCGAAGACGGTCGTCGCGTTCAGATGGGCAAGGGCGAGGTGCCGAAGCCGAACGACATGGCCGAATTGATCTCCTACGTGTCCTTCCAAGAGCGCGCCACGCAAATCGCTCATCGCAACACGGGAGCGAAACTCCCGAAGGACGACAAGATCGGTCGCAATGTCCTCGGTCTCATCGCGGGTGACGAGACGAAGCACTACCTCTTCTATCGCGACCTCACGCTCGCGGCCTTCGCGATCGATCCCTCGACCATGATGATCGCGGTCGCCAAGCAGGTCCGCAGTTTCGCCATGCCCGGCACCGGCATCCCGAATTTCACTCGTCACGCGGTGCGCATCGCGCGCGAGGGCATCTACGGCCTCAAGCAGTTCCTGCGCGACGTGCTCGATCCGGTTCTCGGTCTCTGGGACGTTGAGCACCTGGTCGGCCTCAGTGCCGAAGCGGAAAAGGCCCGCCAGGACCTGAGTGAATTCGTCGCGAAGTTGGGTGAAGGCGTAGAGCGAATGGCCCAAAAGGCCGCGTCGAGCGCCGCCGCGCTGACCTAACGATTGCGCCTCTTTCTCGGCGCATCGCTGAATCCCGAGACCCGATGAACGCCTTCACGTCACCACCCTTTGCCTAGTATTTGGCAACGATAAGGAGAGTCTGGTGGGATTGAGTTTTCAAGAGGCGAACGCCGAAATCGGCGCACCGGGAAGTCCGTTTGAGGTGATCGACGTCGAACGTGACGGTGTCACCAATCGGACATTCAAGAATGCCCCTTCCGACCTTCGCCAGATCTTCGACACCGCACGCGGGATCGACGAGACGTTCATTGTCTACGAAGACGAGAACTGGACCTTCGCCGAAGTGATGGAAGAGGTCGACGCGCTGAGCTACGCCCTCGTACACCACTACGGCGTGACACCGGGTGAGCGCGTCGGCATTGCCATGCGGAACTACCCAGAATGGATCATCTCGTTCGCGGCGATCCTCTCGATCGGGGCGATTTCGGTTTCGATGAATGCCTGGTGGACCGCGCAAGAGTTGGAATACGCCATCAACGACGCAGAGCTGTCGATCATGATCGCCGACACCGAGCGAATCGAAAGGGGCGCCGAGGCGTGCCAACGCGCGAACGTCCGAATGCTGGGTGTGCGTCTCGATGAACTCGCGCCACTCGCTCCCCACGTCGAGCACTGGCACGACGTCGTCATCCGTGGTGCTGCGATGCCCGCGGTGACCCTGAGCGCGGACATGGACGCGACGATCCTCTACACGTCGGGCACGACGGGGTCTCCCAAGGGCGCGGTCTCGACGCACGGGACCATCACTCAGACCGTCTTCGCGTTCGCGTCGGGGGCCGCCGTGTCGGCGGCGCGTCGCGGTCCCGACGGACCGGGCAGTGCGCTCGCTCCAAGTTTCATTTTGATCGTCCCGCTCTTTCACGTGACGGGATGCATACCGGTCATGATGACGTGCTTTAGCTTTCACATGAAGCTGGTGATGATGTATCGCTGGGAGCCGGAACGAGCGTTACAGCTCATCGAGCGTCACAAGGTGACGACCTTCGTGGGCGTGCCCACGCAGTCGTGGGACCTCATCGAGTCACCGCACTTCTTGGACTACGACACCTCGTCGTTGGCCTCCGTGGGCGGCGGCGGCGCCCCGGCGCCGCCGGCCCTCATCAATCGCATCGACGGCTCCTTCAAGAACGGACGTCCGGGCCTCGGCTACGGCATGACCGAGACCAACGCCTACGGTCCGCGGATCGAGGGCGATGACTCCATCACTCATCCCAATTCGACGGGATCGGTCCCAACGCTGGTGATGGACGTCGAAATCCGCGACGATCAGTCGCGCACCCTGGGCCCGAATGAGAGTGGAGAAATATGGATGAAATCGCCGACGCTCATTCGGGGTTTCTGGCGTCAACCCGAGGTCACGATGAGCATGCTCGTCAACGGGTGGCTGCGATCAGGTGACCTCGGTCGCATCGACGAGGACGGCTACCTCTACGTGGAAGATCGCGTGAAGGACATGATCATCCGCGCCGGTGAGAACGTGTACTCGGCCGAGGTCGAGGCCGCGATCTACGAACACCCCGCGGTGTACGAGGCCGCGGTTTTCGGACTGCCGGACGAACGACTCGGCGAGGTGGTCGCGTGCGCGGTCGTGCTGAAGGCGGGTCAGCACTTGAGCGAAGACGAACTGCGCGCCCATCTTCAGAAGCGACTGGCGAACTTCAAGATTCCGACGCGAGTCGCGATAAGTGGCGATTCGCTGCCTCGCAACGCCGCCGGCAAATTCTTGAAGCGCGAGATGCCGGGGCGCTACTTCTCCTGAGCCGACGCGATCGCGGCTTGCGCGTATTCGGCGATGTTCATGTTTTCGAGGTCGCGAAGTTCGAACCAGGCCGCGTGGTCGGTCGTGCCGTGCACTTCGTGGTGCAGTTCGCCGCCCGCCAGTTCGACCGTGAAGAGGATTCGCACCGTATGGATCTTGTCGCCGTTGTCACGGCGCCGCACGTCGCTCGTCACACCGAGCAGGACCGGATGGTGGACGAGGAGGCCCGTCTCTTCGCGAAACTCGCGCACCAGGGTGTCCTCCGGCGCCTCACCGAAGTCGATGCCTCCACCGGGCAGCCACCAGAGCGGCGGGTCGTGGCGAGGATTCGATGACCGAACGAGCGCGACGCGCCCGGCGTCGATGAGGACTCCGTAGGAACGGACACTGGTGTGCTGCTTGCTCATGAAATTACTAACGCCCTAACTTGGTGATTCCGGCGCCGCAGGACTCGATCCCGAGGAACGTGATGCGACAGCCTTCGCTGCAGAGATAGTAGGCGACGCCGACTTCATGATCACTGCCTCGAGCGTGCCGAGTCGTGACCTCAAGTAATCACATGGAATCCATCGTGTCGCCCGCGGGGTCCTCGATCGCCGGATTGTTCGCTCGCGCGTCGAATCGTTCGGCGCAGCGGGGCGAACAGAAGTAGTAGTCGACGCCGTCGACGTGACGCGTCGCGCTCGGTGCCGAGGTGTCGACGGACATGCCGCAGATCGGATCGGTGGCGACCGCCGACGAGGCGCGACCGGAACGCGCGAGGAGCCACAGCGATACGAGCGCGAGTGCGGCGACGATGTTGAGCGCCAGGGTCCAACCCAACGCGAAGTTCGCGTGGGCGAACCTGGTGTGGTGTGAACCGGGCACCAATGAGGCGAGATGAAAGAGTCGGTCGACGACGAGTCCGCCCGCGCTCATCACGAACCACAGCAGCGCGAAGAGTCGAAGGGCGGCACGCGTGCCGTAAAAGCGTCGGTAGATGAAGAGCAACGGCAGCGTCACGAGGTCGGCGAAGATGAAGCTGATCACGCCGCCGAAGGCGACGCCGTGGGCCCAGAGGGCGGCCGCGAGGGGGATGTTGCCGACCGAGCAGACGAAGGAGATCACGGCGAGGAGGGGAGCGACCGCGACGTTCTCGAGGACGGTCCATCCGCCGTGGCCGTTCAAGAAGAAGTGCGACCACCATCGGTTCGGCACGTCGACCATGATGAAGCCGGCCACGACGAATCCGGCGAGGAGTTCCTTTCGCAACATCGTGAGATCGCCGATGGTGAATCGCGCGGCGAGTCGATAGTTCTCCTTGTCGCGGGCGCGTTCACGCCAACGTTGCGAGGACGACCGCGTCGACGGGGGTGAATCTCTCTCGACGCGCTCTCGCAGCTGGGCTTGATAGCGACGCGAGAAGACGTAGTGCGTGGCGAAGGAGAGCAGCGCGATCATGAGCGCGCCGCCGACGAACTGCGCCACGACGAACTGCCATCCCAACAACAGGTATAAGACGA
>CALGFJ010000081.1 GCA_937881055.1 uncultured Acidimicrobiaceae bacterium
ACCGGGCGATCTCCACGTCGCCGCGCTGGGAGAGTACCCGGCGATCGACGGTGACACCGCGTTCGAGCAAGGCGACGGTTGGTGGGTCTTCCTTCGATAGCCAGCGGACTCGACTCAGTGAATCGGCCCGCGCGACCAGTTCGGCTGGCGATTCAATGACCGCATCGGGCGCGACGGGAATCGGTTCGAGCGCGCTGTACGTGACGTTCACGCCCGCCTCGTGCACGATCGCGTCGACGAGTGAACGCCGTGCGTCGTCAAACGTGTCATCCACTCGAACGGCGATGGTCTTGGGGAAATGACGATATCGCTGGAAGTTCTTTTCGACGCGGAGCCCAGAGCGGTCGATGGACCGGGCGCCCGTCGAAAGCCACCACGATCGCGCCAGCTCGATCGCCGACCCGGCATCGGTGAGGGGGGCCCAGTGCCGAAGTGAGTTCACGTAGTGGTGACCACCAGCCTTCGCGGTCGGACCGACACTGCTGCGGCGCCACCCGCCAAAAGGCTGTCGGTTCACGATCGCCCCGGTGATGCCGCGATTGATGTAGAGGTTGCCGGCTTGGATCGCGTCCATCCACAGTTCGCATTCAGCCTCGTCGAGCGACTGGAGACCGGCCGTGAGACCGAAGTCGGTCCGGTTCTGCCATTTGATCGCGGTGGTGAAGTCCGGGGCGACCATGACACCGAGCACCGGGCCGAACCATTCGTGTTGATGACTCCACGAACCGGAGCGCACTCCGAGCTTCACCCCCGGATTCCACTGCAGACCCGCACTATCGATTTGACGAGGCTCGATGAGCCAACTTTCGCCCGGGTCCACATGATGGAGCGCGCGTTCGAGCGCCGGTTCAGCACTGCGGATGATCGGTCCTACGGAGGTCGAGAGTTCCCAGCTGGGCCCGACGCGAAGGCTGCGTACGGCGTCACCTAACTGACGCAAGAAGGCGGGATCGTCGTAGACGTCGCGCACCACGATGGCCAGACTGGCGGCGCTGCACTTTTGACCAGCGTGACCGAATGCGGACTGCACGAGGTCCTTCACCGCGACGTCGATATCGGCGCACGCGCTGATGAGGATGGCGTTCTTGCCACTGGTCTCGGCGAGCAGCGTGATGTCGGGCCGCCACGTCGTGAACAGGAGCGCGGTATCGAACGAGCCGGTCAGCACCACGGCGTCCACGCCAGTATGCGTGATCAAGCGACGACCGTTGTCGTCGTCGCGGGTGGGGACGAACTGCAACACGTCACGCGGTACGCCGCCAGCCCAGAGTTGTTGCACGAGTTGCCACGCCGTGGCCACGGCCTCGGGGGCCGGTTTCAAGATGACGACGTTCCCGGCCGCGAGCGCGGCGCAGACACCACCCGCCGGAATCGCGTACGGGAAGTTCCACGGCGCCACGACGACGACGGTGCCGAGGGGAGTGGAATGAGCGAAATCAGAGGCCGACGTCGCGTAGAAGCGCGCGAAGTCAATTCCCTCGCTCACTTCGGGATCCGCTTCCGCCTCGGTCTTGCCGGCGTCACGAGCCATCACCGACGTGGTCTCGATTCGCTGTTCTTCCATGACGAGCGCGCACGCGAAGAGAATCCCTCGACGGTCCTCAATCGATCTGTCGGACCAACCTTCCTGGACCACCGACGCGCACCGCACGGCTTCGTCGACGAGCTGCGCGTCAGGGATCGAGTATCGGTACCACGCCTGCGCGTCGGCGCTCGGATCGTGACCGACCTCGAAGTCATCGGTGACGATCTCCTCGCCGCCGATGACCAACGGGATCTGATGATCAGGAGTTGCGCGGATCTTCGCGAAGGACCCGGTGATCTGGTCGAAGGCTTTCGACGAGGTCGGATCGAAGTTCGCGACGTTGGTGAAGCCCGTCGCGTCAGTGGCCCGCGTTGGGACGTGGCGTAGAGAGGCGACCGATATGGCGTGGCGTTCTCGCACGGACGCCATGAATCGGTCGCGCTGCTCATCGAATCGCCCGGCGTCGGTGCCGATGTCGAATGCGGCCTTCAGATAGTTCTCGTCCGACGTGTTCTCGTCGAGTCGTCGCACCAGGTACGCGACCGCGGACGCGAAGTCATCGTGTCGGGTGACCGGGGCGTAGAGCAGGACTCGTTGACCGGTCTTCGCGATTGCGAGCGACTCGGAATTGGCCATTCCCTCGAGCATTTCGACGTCCACTTGGGCGTCCACGCCGCGCGCTCGTGCCACTTCGAGGGCCCACGAGAGGTGAAAGAGATTGTGGCTGGCGACTCCGATGCGTACGGCCTCGGCGTGTTCGGGACGCAGCGCCGCGTCGAGGAGCCTCGCGTAACTGGCGTCGACGTCGGCCTTCGTCCGGTAGGGGGCGGCGCTCCAACCGTGAAGTTCGGCTTCGGTCGTCTCCATCGCCAGGTTCGCACCCTTTACCAGCCGAACCTTGATCGAACCACCCGAGTGCTGGTGTCGGATCATCGCCCACTCGACGAGATCGGCGAACGCGCCGTGGGATTCGGGCAGGTACGCCTGGAGCACGATGCCCGCGGCGATGCCGGAGAACTCTGGCTCGGTGAGTACGTGCTTGAACGCCGTCACCGTCAGCTCGAGGTCGCGGTACTCCTCCATGTCGAGGTTGACGAAGGTCTCGTGTGCATCGGCCTCTCGGTAGAGACGTCGCATCTTGGACGCGACGCGTTCGAGTGAACCGAGGCGATCGATCGTGATGATCTGACTCACGACCGACGAGAGCTTCACGGACACGTAATTGATCTCGGGTCGTCGGATCATCTCGAGCACCCGCTCGAGTCGCTCGTCGGCTTCGCCCTCACCCAAGACCGCTTCACCCAAGACGTTGATGTTCAACGCAATATCGTCTCGTCTTCGTCGCGCGAGATGTTTCCTCAACGGCTCGTCTTCAAAGGGCAGGATCAAGTCTTTGGAGAAGTGACGAATCTGCGCGGCGACGACGCTGATGACCGGAGCCGGAGAGAGTCGTGAGGCGGCGGCCAGGAACTTGAGACCGACGGCGTTGAAGCGGCCGAAGCCTTCGGCCGACGCAGTGGCCGCGGCTCGGCGAAAGATATTGATCGAACTCCGGACCGAGTGGATCCGCATGACCTCGTCGGTGAGGGTGATCGTGACTTCAATCGCTCGAGGGTCGCGGAAGAGCCGCGAGAACCTACGGCGATTGGCGATCTCGGAGTGTCCGCGCATGCGATCGGCGTCGTGAATAAGGGTGCGAGCGCGCTCGACCGCTTCGTCGGCGAGCGCGTCGATCGAGGGGTCCGTGGGTATCAGGGACATTGGTCCCGAGATGGCTTGAGGGGTACGTCGTCCCACGCCGTCGTCCCAGCCCCACGCGTCACCACATTCTCGATAACTCCACCGTAGACGGCGCTTCGTGGTCGCATTCGGCGGAGGCGGGTCGTCCGATCACGTGATCGAAGCAGAGGTCTCTTATCGACTGCGCATTCGGGCGACGACTTCATCGACGACTTCAGACGTCGAGGCTGAGCCGCCGAGGTCAAAGCTGCGGATACCGTCCATGGCCGCGGCCAGCGTCGCGTGACGAAGGGTGCGCGATGCTTCGGCCGCGCGCTCATCGCCCTGAATGCCCGCGTGTTCGAGGATCGCCGCGCACGCGAGCAACATCGCCATGGGATTGGCGACGTTCTTGCCTTCGAGCGACGGCGCTGTGCCGTGCGGGGCTTCAGCCATCGCGGTCGTGGGATTCAGATCATCGTCGAGAGCCAAGAGCACGGACTCCGCGCCCGCGATGGACCCGAACATCGCGAGCACCAGGTCGCTCAGACAGTCGCCGTCACGATTCAACGTGGGTATCACGACGGTCTGTTCCCACTGCTCGGTCATCAGGCCGGCGTAGGCCGCGTCGATGAGCATCGGGTGATAGGTGATGTCCGGGTGACGGCTCGCGGCGCGGTCCATCTCTTCTTTCAGCATCCCTTCGTAGATTGCCGAGACGGTCCACTTCGGACCGCCGTAGACGAGGCCGCCCATGGACGCCGCGGTCACGAAGGCAAATTCGGCGACTGACTGACAGATAGTTCGATCGATTCGTTCGGTGCGCCAGGCCGATTCGTGCTTGGAACCGGGCTCGCCATCGCGACCCTCGAGCGCGCCGTAGGCGTCGCCGACCGCCATTCGAACCACCACCACAGGGTGAGAAAGTGAGACGACTGGCGCTACGCCGGGAATTCGGCGACCGGTGCGGACGATGACCTTTCCGCCGATGCCTTCACGGAGAATTCGATTCGGTGACCCGACGCTGCCGATCTCGGTCGGCGTGATCGTGGCGGCCTTCAGACCGAGTCCGGCTTCGACCGTCGCCGCGGCCGCGTCGTGGACGACCCGGTTGTTCGTGGCGCGTCGGTTCTCTAACGACAGATCGAAGCGAACGAGTTCGACGTCGAATCCCAACACACTCGGATCGAGCACTCGCAGTGCCTCGTCGAGCAGTTCCTGGCCGGTTTGGTCGCCTTCGCAGACGACGATCGCGTTTGTTTTCATCACTTCACGTTACCGAAGCGAGGACGGGCCGCCTCGTTCGAGTGTTCGAGCGTTTCGTCTCGCGCGTGGTACTCGACGAATAAGAATCACCGCGTGGCCAACGTGTTGATGCGCCTGGGCGGGCAGGCACCCGGCGTCGTGATCGGTGACGTGCTTCGTAAGAGCTAGGACGACTTGGGGGGTATCCAGATCGCGGCCGATTCGTCTCCGTAGGCCGTGCAGTCACCCTCAAGGTATTTGACGCCAACCCATCCACAGACCAAGGCGTCGATGGCGTCTTCGAAACGCTTGAGCGACGTCG
>CALGFJ010000082.1 GCA_937881055.1 uncultured Acidimicrobiaceae bacterium
CCAGAAAGAAGCACAACACAAAGTTACGTTTTTGTGAACTTTGCTTCTCAAACGTAACGGTTCGCGGAATTCCAAACCCATTCGGGCATTCGTTTCGCGCTTTCTCAACAGTTTCCCAAATCTCATAATCTTCAAGTCGCCGGAATCCGACGTGTTAGATCGCGAACTGCAGACCCCAAAACCTGAGAGAACGTTCAGGCCATATCTTCGAATTCAACGATCGCGATGAATCTCATTTTCGCTCACAAGACTATGAGCGAGATTTCCCGCACCGACTAACCCGATCACTCAAGAGACCCCGCGAAGTATCGCGGATCATGGTCATTAGCCCAGGTGAGGAAAGAAGATCGCAATCTCACGTTGCGCTGACGCCGCCGAGTCAGAGCCGTGCACGACATTCTCTCGCAGTCCAATCGCGAGGTCACCGCGAATCGTTCCTGGTGCGGCGTCCTTCGAATTCGTTGCTCCCATGAGGCCTCGCACGACCTGCCACGTGTCCTCGGGACCCTCCACGACGAGCACCAGCGAGGGACCCTGGGTGATGAATTCAACGAGCTTGTCGTAGTAGGGCTGGCCCTGGTGTTCGACGTAGTGGCGCTCGGCCGTCGGTTGGTCAATGGTTCGCAACTCGGCCGCGACGATACGCAGCTGCTTGTCTTCGAGACGCCCGATGATTTCGCCGATGAGGCCGCGCGCGACACCGTCGGGCTTCACTATGAAGAGCGTTCTATCCACGACGAAGCAATCTAACAGCCGTTAGGTCAAGTGACGAGAGCGCACCCGCATCACCTCGCCGCGGACCTCGGCGACGAGGTACAGGCTGCCCGCGACGACGATCAGGTCCTCGTCGGTCGAGCGTTCTCGCGCGTGCGCTAACGCCGACACTCCACTCGGGTGCTCGTACGCGACCCCGCCGTGACGACGCACCGCGTTCGCCACGTCGCTCGCCGAGACCGCTCGCGGTGAGTGCGGGGCACAACAGTGGAATTCGGTGAAGCCGAGGGCGACGAGTGGTTCGACCATGTCGTCAATGTTGCGACCGCTCAGCATGCCCAGCACGCAGCGCCGCTCCCCCGTGACGTGAAACGCGCCGTCGAGCGTGGCCACGAGTGCCTTCACGCCGGCGGGATTGTGCGCGCCGTCCACCACGATCATGGGCTTGCGCGAGATGAGTTCCATGCGCCCGGGCATTCGAGCCTTGGCTAGCGTCGAGCTCACCGTCTCTTCGCCGAGCGCCCGACCGAGGAAGGCTTCGGCCGCGACGATAGCTGTCGCGGCGTTGACACCCTGGTGCATGCCGTGGAGCGAAACGAGAATCTCCTCGTAGCGAGTGAAGGGGGTTCGCACGGTGATCGCTCGCCCACCGAGTGCCAGTTCGTTCTGCTCCAGTGAGAACGAATCACCGAGGAGCCAGAGCTCGGCGCCCAAATCATTGGCCCGGCGCTGTGCGATCTCGACCACGATGGCGTTGGTCGTGGCGACGATGGCGATGGCGTCGGCTCGAAAGATGCCCACCTTGTCGCTCGCGATCTCAGCGATCGTGGTGCCCAGCACCGCGGTGTGATCGAGATCGACGTTAGTGAGTACCGCAACGTCGCTGTCGATCACGTTCGTCGAGTCCCACGTGCCGCCCATGCCCACTTCGATGACTGCGACGTCGACCCCTTCGTCGGAGAAGTGCAAGAGGGCCGCCGCGGTCAAGAGTTCGAAGCGGGTGAGGGCTATCCCACTCACCGATTCGACGTCGGCCAGGCGTTGGAGAAGGCCGATGAACTCCTCGTCGTCTATGGGCTCGGAGTTCACGGCGATCCGTTCGTTGACGGCGTGCAGGTCCGGACTCGTGAAGGTTCCCACCCGAAGACCGGTCGCCACCAACAACGCGCTGGCCAACGTCGTCGTCGTGCCCTTTCCGTTCGTGCCGGTGACGTGAATTGTCGCGTAATCGCGCTGCGGTTCGGCGAGCATCGCCAGGGTGTCGACGATTGGCTGAAGGGTCGGGATCTCTCGTCGATTCGGCGCGACAAGTTCGTAGTCGACGTGCGATTCCAGCCACGTCAGCGCTTCGACGTACGTCCGAAAGCGCACGCGTTAGCTCGCGCGACGAGTGCGCGTCGCCTTTCGCAGTTCGTACTCGGGGGCGATCTTGTCGCGAACCGACTCGGCGTTGACGACGCAGCGCACAACGTCGGTGCGTCCGGGCACGTCGAACATCGTCTCCAACAAGACGGCCTCGAGAATCGACCGAAGTCCGCGCGCACCCGTGCCGCGCTCGAGGGCCAGGTCGGCGATCGCTTCGAGCGCACCCTCGTCGATCACCAATTCGACGCCGTCCATGGCGAGTACCTGTTGGAACTGCTTGACGAGTGAGTTCTTCGGCTCCGTCAACACGCGAATCAACATGTCGCGGTCGAGTAGTTGGACGGCACTCACGATGGGGAGTCGTCCGATGAACTCGGGAATGAGACCGAACTTGACGAGGTCTTCGGGTAGGGCGTGGCGGAAGAGTTCGATGTCGCCCTTGCGCTTGGATTCGACGGGCTGGTTGAAGCCCATCGACTTCGTGCCGAGTCGACGTTCGATGATCTCTTCCAGGCCGGCGAACGCACCGCCGACGATGAACAAGATGTTCGCGGTGTCGATGGTGATGAACTCCTGGTGCGGATGCTTTCGCCCACCTTGTGGCGGCACACTCGCGACGGTGCCCTCGAGGATCTTCAGCAACGCTTGCTGCACGCCCTCGCCGGAGACGTCGCGCGTGATCGAGGGGTTCTCGGCCTTGCGCGCGATCTTGTCGATCTCGTCGATGTAGATGATGCCGCGCTCCGCGCGCTTGACGTCGAAGTCCGCGGCCGACAGGAGCTTCAGGAGGATATTCTCGACGTCCTCGCCGACGTAGCCGGCTTCGGTGAGCGCGGTCGCGTCGGCGATCGCGAAGGGGACGTTGAGCATCCGGGCCAGCGTCTGGGCGAGGAACGTCTTGCCACAACCGGTCGGACCGAGGAGCAGAACGTTGGACTTGGCCACTTCGACGTCGTCGTCGTGCAGTGGTCCGGTTTGGATTCGCTTGTAGTGGTTGTAGACCGCGACGGCCAGGATCTTCTTGGCCTCGATCTGTCCGATGACGAACTCGTCGAGGAAGGCCGAGATCTCGCGTGGCGTGGGGAGATCGTCGAGTACGAACTCGGGGCGGTCACCGAATTCGTCGGCAATGATGTCGTTGCACAGGTCGATGCACTCGTCGCAGATGTACACGCTGGGTCCCGCGATGAGCTTCTTTACCTGCTTTTGACCCTTCGCGCAGAAACTGCACTTAATAAGGTCGCTGCTTTCACCAAATTTTGCCACTGCATTCCTCCGACACGACCTCCGCCGCGACCATCCTACGAGGCGCGAGTGTCAAATCCCGGTACTCACGGTCGAGCCGTGATTACCTCGTCAATCAGTCCATATTCCACGGCTTCGGTCGCGCTGATGATGAAGTCGCGGTCGGTGTCCTTGGTGATGCGCTCGACCGACTGGCCGGTGTCCTGGGCGAGCATGTCGTTCAACATGTCCTTCATGCGCAAGATCTCGCGAGCCTGGATCTCGATGTCCGACGCCTGTCCGCCGACGCCGCCCCAGGGTTGGTGCAACAACACGCGCGCGTGCGGCAACGCGAATCGCTTTCCTTTGGCGCCGGCACCGAGCAAGACCGCGGCGGCCGACGCGGCCTGTCCGAAGCAGAACGTCGAGACGGCGGGCTTGATGTACTTCATCGTGTCGTAGACGGCGAGGAGTCCGGTGATGTCGCCGCCGGGTGAGTTGATGTAGAGGTTGATGTCCTTGTCGGGGTCTTCGGATTCGAGGAAGAGCATCTGGGCACAGATCAGATTGGCGATCGTGTCGTCGATAGGCGTACCGAGGAAGATGATGCGCTCACGCAGCAGTCGGCTGTAGAGGTCGTAGGCGCGCTCGCCCCGGTTCGACGATTCGACGACCGTGGGGACGAGGTAGTTCTGGGCTCTGAAGTATTCGTTCACCCGACTACCTTACGCGTCGGACTCCGTCGCCTCATCGCCGTCGACGTCGGTTTCGTCGGTCTCGGCGCCTGTTTCGTCACCCTCGTCGGACTGATCAGCGCGCAACATCGCGTGGTCGATCTCGACGCCTTCGGGGTCCACGAAGGTCACGTTCTCGCTCAACCACTTCGACGCCTTCATCTTGGAGACCTCGGCGCTGAAATTCACGACGCGACCAGAGTTGCGGAGGTTCTCGCGAAGTATGTCCGCCGCGACGCCCATCGACAGGGCCGTGCGCTCGAGTTCCTCGTCGATCTCCTCGGGAGTCGCGTCGAGGTGTTCGGCCGCGACCAAGGCGCGCATCGCGAGGTCGACGCGAACCGCACGCACGGCGTCTTGTCGCAGCGTTGCGAGCAGGTCTTCCGGGGTCTGATTCGTCACCTGCAGAAACATTTCCAACGTGAGTTTCTGCGCGCCCAGGCGTTCGCCGAGGTCGTGCAGCCGTTCGTTGGTCTCGGCGTTGATCAATACTTCGGGCGCGGCTTCTTCAGCGACCAGTTCACTCAACGCAACCAGCGACGCGTCACGCTGAGACATCTGCGCCTCGATGATCTTGCGACGGCGCATCTGCACGAGGATCGCCTCGCGCATCTCTTCGGCGCTCGTCCACTCGGAGTTCTCGACGACCCATTCGTCGCTCAGCTCGGGCAGCACCCTCTCTTGGACTTGCTTCAACTGCAACTCGTAGGTCGCGACGACGCCCTCGCCCACGGGGGCGTTCATCTTGAGCTCTTCGCCCGCCTTGAGTCCCAGGATCAACTCGTCGATGCCCTCGGCGATCGAACCGGTCCCGACCGTGTACATGAAGTCGGTCATGTCGAGCGGCTCGGCGTCCGTGGCGATTTGCTGGACGTGCACGTCCATGGTCACGAGGTCACCCGTGACGATTGGCCGCTCGACCGGATTGAGGACGGCGTCGGTTTCGAGGTAGCGGTTGATCTGGGCGTCGACCTCACCGTCGGTGACGACGGGCGAAGGGATCGTGACCCGCAGATCGCGCTGACCCTTGATCGAGATCTCCGGGCGCACTTCGACCTCCGCCTCGAAGACGAATTGTCCCTCTTCTTCGCCGGCGGTGATGTTTATGTCGGGTTGTCCAATGGGGTCGATCAGGGAGTCGGCGACGGCGCGCGCGTAAAAGTCGGGCAAAGACTCGCGAATGGCCTCGGAGCGTAGGACGGACGCCCCGCCGAGGTGGGCGATCAGGACGTTCTTCGGGACCTTACCCTTGCGAAAGCCCTTGACCGTCACCTGCTTGGAGAGCGTCTTGGCCGCGTCATCTATGGCCTCGTCCATCTCGGCGTCGTCGATTTCGACGGTCAGCATGACTTTGTTGTTTTCTAAGAGGGTGGTGGTGGCGCGCATAGGAGATTCAAGCCTAATGGAGAGACTGGAATCCCTCTAAATCATGATGACGAGCGAGTCGGCGAGAGCACTCGCCAGGGCGTGGTTCCCGCGAACGTCCGTCGCGGACGCGGCGAGGAACGCCGCGGCGCTGATGCGACCGGCGGCTCGACGCCAGAAGAGCGCCACCGGTGTCGTGATCTCGAGCGTTGGCGTCTCGGCGCTGTCGTTCAGCGCGGTCGCGCGGCCATCGACCACGCCGATCAGCACCGAGCGCGCGAGGCGTCCGCTGAGGTTGACCCGTACCAATGTCCCGTCGGGCGCCTTCATGCGTTTGCCGACGACGTACGGCAGCGCCGACTCGAAACGGTTCACGACGATCTCTTCCCCGGGCCCGTGGTCGTCCTCCGGTTGCAAGAGCGCGTCGCGGATGTCCTGGAGATGGATCCAGCTGTCGACGACGCGCGTCTCTTGGAACCGGTGATACGGTCGCTCCCCCTCCGGACTCCACCCGACCTTTTCCCAACCGGCGTCGTTGAGCTCACGAAGCGCAGCGATCGAACGCGTGCACTCGACGTGGAATTCATCGAGCACCTCGAGGCCCGACCGGTCGCGGTTCGCGTGCACGAAGGCTTCATTGAACTCACCGATCGGATTGTGCACGTACGCGGGCCACGTTCCTTCGAATACCGGCACCGGTTCGCCGTGGAGCATCTTCTCGAAACCGACCAGGTGGCTGAGGACGTCCTTCACGCTCCAGCCGGGGCACGGGGTGAGCGCGTCGTAGCTCTCAGGCGGTTGAGGCCTCAGCAGTCGGTCGATTGAGGACCACGTCGTGTCCAGGGCATCGATGATCCACTCGTAGGCCACGTCCGCCTCCAATGGTCCTGACGTCAGCCTACGAAGAACCGGGAACGCGAATGGAGAATTCATCGGATGTGTAACGATGGTGGGCACGGGGCGTAGCGCAGCTTGGTTAGCGCGCCTGGTTTGGGACCAGGAGGTCCCGGGTTCGAATCCCGGCGCCCCGACAAAGTTTTGACGCCGCTTTCCGGACAGTCGCTATGAGAACGTGGTCTGGGTTTGTTTTGAGTGTTTATCCTCGAATTCGATCGGTATTAAGTAGTCAATTGAGCAGTGTCGTCGCTTGGGGTTGTAGAAGTGCTCGATGAAGTCGGCGATGGCGATCGAATGAACCTTGATGGTTCAATCCTTGACTCACCAGATACCGTCCGACGCGTGAATCCTCGGTCGGGCACTGACGTTTCGAGTTAGTACCACTGAGGGTACTAACTCGTCCGGATCATCAGGTGGCCCGTCCCAAACTCACACAACG
>CALGFJ010000083.1 GCA_937881055.1 uncultured Acidimicrobiaceae bacterium
CGAAGAACATCACCAACGGGTCAATGAACTTGCCCTTGTTCTTCGCGGCGATCACGCCGGCCGAGATCCCCACGAGCAGCCAGATCACGACCGCACCAAATATGAGCGACAACGTTATGGGCGCCGCGGCCGTAATCTGCGGGATGATCTTGTCACCGATGTTGACGTAGGACGTGAGGTCCTGCTTGATGAAGAGGTGGAACATCATCAAGCCGTAACGAATCGGGAGCGGTCGATTGAGGCCGAACTCTTTAGCAACTTGAGCCAATACCGCCGGCGAGGCACTGCGTCCCGCGATCCGTGAGGCGGGGTTCACGCCCGGTGTGGCAAAGAAGATCAGAAAGACCAGCACGCTGATGGTGAACATCACCAACACCGCCGACGCCAGTCGTTTGATCGTGAAGCGCAGCATCTAGATTGATCCGCGCAATTTCGCTCGAGGGTCGAACGCATCGCGCACGCCGTCACCGAGAATATTCAGCGCGACGCACACGACGACGATGCAGAGACCCGGAGCAATGGCGACCCACGGCCGCGTGTACAGCAGTTGAAGGCCGTCGTTGATGATCGTTCCCCAGCTGGCCTGCGGCGGCTGGACGCCGATGCCGAGGATCGAAAGAGCCGACTCGGTCAAGATGTTGAGGGCCACCATCAACGGGAAGAAGACGATCACGCTCGGCGCCACGTTGGGAAGGATCTCCTTGCGCAAGATGTGCCAGTCCGACGCGCCCGAAGCGATCGCCGCCTGGATGAAATCGCGTTCCTTCAGAGAAAAGACGATCCCACGCACCGGTCTCGCGACGTAGGGCACGTAGACCGAGGCAATGATCAGGATCGGCAAAAGCAGCGAACCGGCTCCAATGTGGATGATGCCGAGGTCCAAGCCACTCGTTACCAGGATCACCGACAGTGAGATCGCCAGCAAGTAAATCGGGAACGCCCACACGATGTCGAGGAGCCTGGAAATGATCCAGTCCGTCGCTCGACCGAAGTAGCCCGCCAACATGCCGAGCACGGTCGCGACGGCGATGCAAATCAGGCCGGAAGAGAAGCCGATCAATAAAGTGACGCGTCCACCGTAGAGAATTCTCCCGAACACGTCACGTCCTAGTTCGTCAGCACCTAGGAAGTACTTGGAAAAGTTCCAGGTCGGACCGATCGGCGTGACGCCCAATCCGAGGCCCTGCGTATTTGACTGCATGACGCTGCGGTAATGACCGCCAATCTTGATGCGGCCCTGGAGGTTCGACGCGAAAGGGTTGTCATGAGCGATGCTGTGGGCGTACACCGGGGCCAGCAACGTGACCGTCACCATGAAGAGCAGGACGCCGAACGCAACCATTGCTGCGCGATTGCGGCGCAACTGTTGCAGTGATGACCGCCATGGACTCTCGGAGTTCACGGCGGTCAATTTCACCGCAATTGAAGTGGCGGCCGATGCGGCCGAGGGAAGTTCTCCTATTTCACCCACAACTGGTCCACGTACATGTAGAACTGCAGCGAGAACTGGTAGTTGCCAACTCGCTTGCCGATGAAGTCAACCAACTTCGGATTGAACAGCGGCACCCACGGCGCTTGAGTCGTCATGATCGTCTGGTCGATCTGACCCCAGAGCTTGTTCGCGGCCGTCGGATTCGTCAACTCCAGGGATTCCGCACGGGCCTCCATGGCGTCGATGGAGGGTACGCACAGCCCCGCGATATTGATGCTGTTGTCACTGCCCTTGTGAAAGCCGCTGCAGTTGAGCAAGACCTTGAGGAAGTCCGACGCCGCTGGGTAGTCCTGGAACCACTGCGTGACACTTATCTGGACCTTGTTGTTGGTGTTCTGGATGTAGTTGAACTCGATGTTCTGCGAGAGTGGCTTCACCGTGGCCTTGTAGCCAATCTGGTTGAGCACGCCCTGGATGTACTCACCTACCGACAGATCGACCGGGTCATTCTGTGCGACGACTGCAACCTTTGCACCGAACGTACCCGACGCCTTCACGAGGGCCTTGGCCTTCTTGAGATCCGGTCCGGCGTACTTCGATGAGCTGTTCGAGTTGTAGGCGCAGTACTTCAAGTACCCGGGGAAGGCTGGCGGCAGGATCGTGCACGTCGGGACCGCGAGCTGTGTTCCACCGTAGAGCTTCACCAGTGAGTTCTTGTTCAGCGCGTAGTTCACGGCCTGGCGAGCCTTCAAGTTGTTGAACGGCGCGATATTCACGTTCATCGGCGCGTACCAGTCGGCGGTCAACGTGTGCACGTGGACTTGGGTGGAGTACTTCGTCGAGATCTCCGAGAGTCGGTCCGCCGGGATCGGGTCGAAGATCCAGTCGGCCTGACCGTTCGCCACGGCGGTCACTTCGGACTCAACGGGGAGACCGAAGGTCATCTCGATCTCGTCGGGATAGCCCTTGGGCTGCGCCGCGGCGCTCCACACCTTGAAGTAGGTATTGCGCTTCATGACGAGTGCGGAGTTCGGGTTATACGAGGTGAACGCGTACGCGCCGGTGCCCGGAATCGGGGTGTCGCCCTGGTCCTTCGCGGGCGTATTGGCCGGAAGAATCGAACCGAACGGTACCGCCAACTGGTCGAGGAATTCAGAGTCCGGCGCGATGAGGTTGAATACGACCGAATTCGTCGCGGCGTTCACCACGACGCCGCCCGTGAGCTTGCAGGTCGCGGGTGTCGTGACGCACGCCGGTCCCCCGACGATGTCGTTGTACCAAGAGCCGGCGTTGGGGTTCGAGACCTTGAAGAGACGCTGGAACGTCGCGAGGACGTCGGCGACCGTGACGGTCTTGCCGTTGGAGAACTTGATGCCCTTGCGCAGGGTGAACGTGTAGGTCTTGCCACTGTTCGTCACCTTGGGCATCGCGGTCGCGAGATCGGGCACCACGTCGAAGGACGGGTCACCGCCGACCTTCTGGAACGAGACCAGGCCGTCGTACGTCGCCTGGTACAGCTGCCAGTACTGCAACGTGTAGTTGACCTGCGGGTCGAGCGTGCCGCCGGCCGCGGTTGCGTCAAGATGCAAGGTGCCTCCGGCGTGCTGGGACTGGTATCCCGAGGACGCTGCGGCGGGCGAACTGGACGCGACGGCGATAATGCCGAATGAGCCCACGGCCAAAGACGACAGAATCACCCCCATCCGCTTCATGGACTTGAGACGTGACATTCGATTCTCCCCTGTTCGACGCTGCTCAGATTGTTGTTACCTCTCTACTACAAGATCACCGGTCGTAGTTCGCCAGGAAACCCTCCACGACCGCGAGGTAGTGTTCCGGCTCTTCGATGAAGGGCATGTGGCTGGAGTTCTCGAAGATCTCCCAGCGCACGTCCGGAATTCCGTCGAAGAACGGCTGCACGGTGGCGGGCGTGGCTTCGTCGAAACGACCCGAGGCGAGCAACGTCGGTGCTGTGATGTTGTGAACATCGTCCACGACGCTCCAGTCACGGAGCGTCCCGATGCAGAAGAACTCGTTCGGACCGTTCATGACGTTATACACCGTCGGGTCCTCCATCAACATCTCGAAGGTTCGCACCACGTCAGGAGGATTCGGCACGACGCGACAGACGTGGAGGTCGTAATAGACCTGTTGGGCGGCCAGATACTCCGGGTCGTCGGTCGTGCCGGCCGCCTCGTGGCGATCGAGCGCCGCTTCAATCTCGGGGTCCAACTGCCCGCGCAGGATCTTGGCTTCGCTCGCCCAGAGCGACATCGACGCCGGAGAGTTGCTGATGACGAGTGCCTTCAGGCCCGCGGGACGGCGAATACCGTGTTCGGCACCGAGCATTCCGCCCCACGACTGTCCGAGCAAGAAGTACCGGTCGTTGATGCCCAGGTGAATGAGCAGATTCTCCAGCTCACGTAAGAAGAGGTCGACGGTCCAGAAGTCACCGCCCTTCTCGGGCATGTGGGTCGAACGTCCCCCACCCACTTGGTCGTAGTGCACGACGGGGCGACCATTCTTGGCCAGTTCAGCGAGGGCGAGTACGTAGTCGTGCGTGCAGCCCGGACCGCCGTGGACCACCACCAACGGCGTCGGTCCCGAAGTCAGGTCGCCCGTGACCCGGTACCACGTTTGCCATTCACCGAAGGGCGCGAAGCCCTCAACCACGTTTGTCGTATCCATGGAACGACAGTAGAGGACCGCGTGATCGAGCGCAATAAAGCCATTCCTTCGATTGGCTCTACGGATCTTGAAGCCACAGTTTGACAACTTCGACAAGATGTCGTCATTCGGGGTTGTGATGTCGTCCTGCGCACGCTCCGATGAGGCTCTGCAACGCATTCCGAAACGCCGTACGCTCATTCGACGACGTCATCGTCGTGGCCGTCGCCATCACGATCTCGATCTCGAGGAAAGCCGACGCCGAAGTTCGCCGGGTGGGACGTTCGTCGACTCGACCTTGACGACGGCGTTCTCAAGGAGATTGCCGATCGTCACCCGACTATCGTTGACTGTCCATGGCACTCTCAATCGGCATCGTTGGACTTCCAAATGTGGGTAAATCAACGGTGTTCAACGCCCTCACCCACAACAATGTGCTGGCGGCCAACTATCCCTTCGCGACCATCGAACCCAACGTCGGCGTCGTCTCAGTCCCCGATCCGCGACTCGCCCAACTGGCGGCGATGTTCGTGTCGGAGAAGATCCTGCCCGCGGCGGTGACCTTCGTCGACATCGCGGGCATCGTGAAGGGCGCGTCGGAAGGTGAGGGCCTCGGCAACCAGTTCCTCGCCGCGATCCGAGAGTGCGACGCGATCTGTGAGGTCGTGCGCGTCTTCGTCGACGACGACGTCATCCACATCGACGGTCGAATCGACCCGGCCAGTGACGTCGCCACCATCGAAACCGAACTCATTCTCGCCGACCTGCAAACGGTGGACAAGGTCATCACTCGCCTCGAACGCGAAGCCAAACGCGGTGGCGCTGAGGTGCAGTCTCGTCTGGCGCAGGTCAAGAAAGCCCACGACGCGCTCGATCAGGGTCTCGTCATCTCCAAGGTGAGGGACCTCGATCGCGACGTGCTCGCTGACATCCACCTCCTGACTGACAAGCCATTCATCTACGTCTTCAACGTCGACGAGGAGACCCTGGGCGATGCGTCGCGGCAAGCGGCGCTTGCGGCGTCGGTCGCACCGTCGCCCTCGGTCATCTTGTGTGCGAAAGTCGAGGCGGAGTTGTCGGACCTCGAAGAAGCCGAGGCGCTCGAACTTCTCCAGTCCTACGGCCAAGACGAGTCCGGCTTGGCACTGCTCTCGCGGGTCGGATTCGCGACGTTGGGCTTGCAGACCTTCCTTACCGCCGGTCCCAAGGAAACGCGGGCGTGGACGATCCACCAAGGGGCCACGGCCCCCGAAGCGGCCGGCGAGATTCACACCGACTTCCAGAAGCACTTCATCAAAGCTGAAGTGGTCTCCTTCGAGGACCTCATGTCACTCGGCTCCATGGCGAAGGTCAAGTCGGCGGGCAAAGCCCGTATCGAGGGCAAGGAGTACGTCATGCGCGACGGCGACGTCGTGGAGTTCCGCGTCGGCGTCTGACGCGATACGATATTTCCAGGCGTGAGCGACAGAGGTCGGCGCCTGGAAATCGCTAACTCCTAGGAGAACCATGACCTCTGCCACCTTTGACTTCAAAGTCGCCGACCTTTCCTTGGCCGATTTCGGTCGCGCCGAAATGACGCTCGCCGAACACGAGATGCCCGGCTTGATGGCGATGCGCGCCGAATTCGGCACGACCAAGCCCTTGACGGGATCTCGCATCGCGGGCTCGCTCCACATGACAATTCAGACGGCGGTGCTCATCGAGACGCTGGTCGCCCTCGGCGCTGACGTCAGGTGGGTCAGTTGCAACATCTTCTCCACTCAGGATCACGCCGCGGCGGCGGCCGTCGTCGGACCGCACGGGACGATTGAAAGTCCCCAGGGGGTGCCGGTCTTCGCGTGGAAGGGCGAGACCTTGGAGGAGTATTGGTGGTGCACCGAGCAGATGCTGCGCTGGCCCGGTCACGCCGGCCCGACCATGATCCTCGATGACGGCGGCGACGCCACGCTCCTCGTGCACAAGGGACTTGAGTTCGAGCGCGCGGGGTTCGTCCCGGCACCCGAGAGCGCGGACTCTGAGGAGTACCGCGTCATCTTGGCATTGCTCGACCGGATCGTCTCGAGCGGCGAGAAGCTCTTCGGACCGATGTCCGAAGGACTCATCGGTGTCTCGGAGGAGACGACGACCGGAGTACACCGCCTCTATGAGATGGAACGCGACGGCACGCTGTTGTTCCCCGCGATCAACGTGAACGACGCCGTCACGAAATCGAAGTTCGACAACAAGTACGGCTGTCGTCACTCGCTCATCGACGGCATCAATCGTGCGACCGACACGCTGATCGGCGGCAAGGTCGCCGTCATCTGCGGCTACGGCGACGTCGGCAAGGGATCGGCCGAGTCGCTGCGCGGCCAAGGCGCGCGCGTCATCATCACCGAGATCGACCCCATCTGCGCGCTGCAAGCGGCCATGGACGGTTTTCAAGTGACGACACTTGAAGAGGCCCTCCCCTACGCCGACATCATCATCACCGCCACCGGCAACCGCGACATCGTCTCGGTCGAGCACATGTTGATGATGAAGCACCAGGCGATCCTCGGAAACATCGGCCACTTCGACAACGAGATCGACATCGCGGGGCTCGCGAACCTCACGGGGGTGCGTCGAGAGAATATCAAGCCGCAGGTCGACAAGTGGATCTTGCCGAATGGTCGAGCGCTCATTTTGCTCTCCGAGGGACGACTGCTGAATCTCGGCAACGCGACCGGACACCCGAGCTTCGTCATGAGCAACTCCTTCACGAACCAGACCATGGCCCAGATTGAGTTGTACGTGAACAACGCGAACTACGAGAAGAAGGTCTACGTGTTGCCCAAGCAACTCGACGAGAAAGTGGCCCGACTACACCTCGACGCGCTCGGAGTGAAACTGACGACCCTTTCGAAGAAACAGGCCGACTACATCGGCGTAGCCGTAGAGGGTCCCTTCAAGCCGGACTCGTATCGCTACTAACGACGCGGCCGCAACGAGTTGTACGGTTAAGAAGTGAAGTCGCGTTGTTGTCGCGAAGGGACGCTCTTCCGTGGACACTGATGAAATCGAATGCCCGAAGTGCCACGAGGTTCAACCGAAGATTGACTTTCGCTGCGCGCGATGCGGCGCGTCGTTAGAGACCAAGGAGCAACGTAAGGCGCGACTCGCGGTTCTAGAGCAATCTCGACGCGAGGCCGAACGTGACGACGTGACGATCCAACGACTTCCGGGATTCGGTACGAACGGCACCCCGAGTGCTGCGTTCGGCACGAGGCGGTACTGGGCGGAGATGTCAAACGAACGACGCCATCTCTTCCTCGTCGTCTTCCTCTTGTTCTCAATCGGCTTGGCCTTCTTCTGGAGTCGCTGAGGTTGGTCGGTCTACAACCGGAGGTCGGACCACCGTCCGAAGAGGCATTGCGCTGGGTCGCGCAGTCGATCGCTCCCGGTGCGAAAGTGACCTCCCTGCGACGATTGACGGGCGGCGTGACGTCGGCGATGCATGCAATCTCGGTCCTAGATGCGAACGGCCGCCACCATCGATGCGTGCTTCGTCGCTGGGTCGACCGACTCGCCGACGAAGGACCTTCGCTCGTTCTGCGTGAAGCGCGCATTTTGGAAGCGCTCGGACAAACCGACGTCCCCGCGCCACGGTTACTCGGCCTGGACCCCAACGGCGACGAGTGTGAGGACCCCGCGCTCCTCATGTCGTACCTCGACGGTCACGTCGAACTGACGCCTCGAGATCCCGGGGACTGGGTGAGTCAGATCGCGTCGATGTTGGTGCGAATCCATGACACCCAGATCGAAACTCCGGTGGCTGAGTCGTGGCTTGACCGCGAAAGACTCGTCGTGCCGGTGTGGTCGACACGCCCCGATCTGTGGCGTGAAGCGTTCTCGGTGATCGAGGAGAGTCCCCCGGTCTCTCCGCCGTGTTTCATTCACCACGACTACCAGCAATTCAATCTGTTGTGGCGACGCGGGAACCTCTCGAGCGTCGTTGATTGGGTGTGGGGGTCGTTGGGTTCACCGGCGATCGACGTATCGCACGTTCGGCTGAATTTCAGCGTGCTCTATTCGAGTGAACTGGCGCAACAATTCCTCGATGCTTATGAATCAATGTCGGGCCACACGATCGAGCGCTGGTGGGACGTCGAGGGCTTGCTCAAATACCTCCCGGGCTGGGGCGGATTTCTGCAACAACAAGCCGGTCGACGGTTGAGCGTGGACTTTGAAGGGATGCACGAACGAGTCGAAGCGACGTTGCACGCCGCGTTGCGGCGCGACTGACGAACTTCCGGCGTGAATCGCAGCGACCGTGCGCCATAAGGTGACGCCATGTCCATTCGAATTCAAAACGTCAGTTTCGATTGCCTCGATCCCGCTCGATTGGCCGCCTTCTGGGCCGAGGCTCTCAATTGGCGCATCACCTCGGTGGAACCCGAAGAGGTCGTTCTCGAACCTCTCGCCGGTTCGCCCGCCGAGGGAATCGCGCCGGACATCATCTTTCTTTTGGTTCCCGAGGTCCGCGTCGCCAAGAACCGGTTGCATCTGGATCTTCGACCGAGCGATCAGATCGCCGAAGTCCAGCGACTCATTGACCTCGGCGCCACGCACGTGGATGTCGGTCAATCGTCCGACGTCACCTGGGTCGTACTCGCGGACCCCGAAGGCAACGAGTTTTGCGTGCTTCGTCCCTACAGCGCCGAAGAGATGGCGTCCTTCGGATAATCCCGACGGGCCGTCGCTAGCGGTAGCCGGCGAAGATGTCTTCGACGTTGCCGTCGAGATCCCTCGGGTTGGTCACCCGAACGAACCATTCCGTGCGCATGACCTCGCTGAATCGTTCGCGACCCATCTTCATCCAAAAGGAGTCACCCATCTGTGACGCGTGAGCCTCGAGGGCGTCGAACTTCGCGCCGGTGAACTGGCTGACGTCGATGGTCGCCGAAATCTGATCATCGGGTGTCCCCATCTCGAACTCCTCTTCGTCGAGGTCCGGCACTTCGGGCTCGCGCACGATGCCCTTGGCGGCGTCGGCCTCGGCGCGCTCGCGGTCCTCTTGCTCCCAGCGCTTACGCCACTCCACGAACACCGAGTCCGGGATCGCGTTGAAGTACAGCGTCGG
>CALGFJ010000084.1 GCA_937881055.1 uncultured Acidimicrobiaceae bacterium
ATCATCGACGAATCCGACGCCGTCGCGTGCGCGACGTACCACTTCGAGTTCTTCGCCACCGAGGCACAGACGCGAACCTTCGAACCGAAGTGGTCGCGACGAGACGGTGAGGAAGTCCTCGTGAAGTTCGACGACGGAGCCCCAACGGATGCGACAGCGGTCAAGGATTTCGAGCGGCGCTCCGTCCTTGCCGGCGCGAAGCATCCCGAGCCAGGGATAGACCGCGAATACGTGAAAACTGTGCTGGACCACTCCTCCGGTGAAAGCGGCCGACACGAGTGGCTCAAAGTTGCGAGCCGTCCGGCGGGCGAATCGGTCATCGAGCGACGCCGCGAGCGATATCGCCGGCACCCGTCGCGTGAGATCGTTACCCACCCAGTACGCCTCGACGACCCGTCGATCGAGTGGATCGTCGATCCCGTTGCATCCGGCGATCAGTTCGAGGTACGGCCACGCGCCCTCGAACTGGGCGGCAAGGTGACACAACACACTGGCCCCGCCCGCCTGGGTGGCCGATTCGATCAGCGCATCGGAATCGCTTGGTCCGCAGTATCCCAACTCATTGGGTGGATAGGCGTAGCGCGCGAAGAGCCTCGGTCCCGAGATCGGTGTCTCAGATGGTGCACGCGAATCGACCTTCGTCATCCGGGCACCGCTTGTCGAGGAGTCGTCCGAAACGTTCCTGTCGCGCCGGCCCAGATCACGAGACTCGCTCCGACGCCGATAAGCACGAGCCCGATGCTTGAGGTCACCGGCGTGACGGTGCCGGCGACGAGTTGCAGCAGCCACGTGATGAGGGCGCTCGCCACCAAAACCGAGGTGACGTCAAGCGCGCGAGCGCGCGCGAGCGCCGTCATCCACGTGGCGACGTAGCCGCTCAAGAGCAGTCCCGTGAGCAGCACCCACAGCATTTGGTGGGCGTCGAGCGAAAGGAGATTCGAAAACGCTCCGGTCACTGCCAGGTACGCGATCAATGCGAGAGCACCGACTCCCATGCGCACCAGTGCCAGGGCCGCCGGCGCAATCTCTCGCAGTAAACGCTTGGCCACCACCACTTCGATCGCCCACAGCACGGTCGAGGCGAGGACGTCGACTTCTCCCCGCGAGAACGCCAGGTGACCTACGCCGCCAGCGACCACGATCTGTCCGGTGACGAGTAGGGCGATCGCCACGACGTTCCACCACCGCACCTTCTCTCGAAGAATGGGTACCGCCAGCGCCGCTACCCACAACACCATCGTGTCGCGCCAGAAGGCGGCCGAGGCCGGGGTGCTCACGGCGAGCCCGTCAAAGAACAGCACGAATGCGAGGCCCCCTCCGATGATGCCGACGTAAGCGAGGCCGAGCCAGTAGCCGGCGCTGTGCGTTGACGCGCCGGATCGTTCCGGCGTCACGAAGTTGGAAGTGAGAGGCGACCTGCCGCGACGACGCGTCCACACGCCTACCGAGGCGGCCAAAGTGAGGAACAGCACCGCCACCACGTTCTTCGTCGTCGTGTAGAGCGCCGGTGACGTGAACGAATGCACGCCATAACTGTTGACGAAGACCGACACCCCACTCACCAGTGCCGTCACGCCGGCGACGATCACCCCGGGAGTGCGCTGAGCGCGCCGCGACTTCATTGGGGGAGTCCATCGAATACCGAGTCATTGACGAGGTGTTGGCCTCGACGGATCTCGGCCACCGCACGTAGGGCGTCAATGGCGTCGATGCGATCGATGACGTAACCACTGTGCACGACCACCCACTCATCCGGCTGCGGGGTCGGACCGTCGTCGACGAGGAGTGATGCCCTCGTCACGAGGCCGTCGATATTCTCGATCAACACGGTGTTGGTCCCGTCGCTCCCGAGGACCCTGCCTAGACAGCTCACGCACATCGCTCCGCCTCCTTGATTAGATTCACGACTTCTCGCACTGCTTGGTTCGTTGCCGACTCGACCAATTCGCTCAGTCCGGTTCCGAGGTCGAACCGCTCACCTTCGATGCCGACGACGACGAGTCGTCGCGGTGCCTGACCCAGAGCTCGCGCGAGTCGCAGGACTCCCGCGAGACCGATGCCGTGCGTACTCGACAGACTGGCGACGGGCTCGGCGTCGAATTCGAATTCCGAGACGCCCCCCACGTCCACTTCGAGCATCTGGACCGTGCCCACCGGAGCGCCGGAGTTGACGGCATCAACCACGATCACCAGTTCCGCGTTGTTCCACACTCCTAAGAGGTCGAGCGGGTCGCTCAACGGTCCGACATTGTTCGACAGCGGCATTTCGGCGACTGCTCGCTCGGCCACGATCGGACCGACGCCGTCGTCGTGACGGTACTCGCTGCCGAATCCAGCCACGACCACCTTGTTGGCGTACGTCGCGCTCATGACCGCTCCACCGTGAGATCGAGGAAGTGGGCCGCGCACGAAATGCAGGGGTCGTGATTGCGCACTGCTTGTTCACATCGCCACTGCAACTCGTCGTCATCCAGGGCGAGTCCACTTTCCACGACACGTCGCAGATCATCTTCAATGCTGAGTTGGTTCTGCGATGTCGGTGGCATGATCCGAGCCCGGCGGATGATGCCTTCATCGTCGAGGTCGTACTGATGGAGCAGGAGTCCTCGCGGAGCCTCCGTGGCGGCCGTGCCGGTCGCCCGCCTCGCGATGACCTCGACGGCGGGCTGATTCGGCGGTTCGTACTGTTCGACCAGACGAAGCGCTTCGTCGCACGCGAACACGAGTTCCACCGCGCGCACCACGATGCTTCGAAACGGGTTGCCGCACGGCCCCTCCAGCCCGGCCGCCGAGGCGGCCTCGCGAGCGATCGCGGGCAGACGCTCCGCGTTCAAGGCGAACCTCGCCAGGGGACCGGTGAGGTAACGATGCACTCCTCCTAGCGTCGCCTGCAACGCGGTTGAACGCGCGACGTGTTCTTCCACGGCGATTTCGGCGAACTGCGCGGGGCTGAGTGCCAGTCCGTCCGACGACGCGGGGTTGCCGCCGTCGATGGCGTAGCCCCCGGGCTGGTCGAGCGCCACGAAGCGGTATTCGTTCGTCACGTCGGGAAACTCGAAACCGGACACCCACTCGACCGTTCGCAGCGCGGCGTCGCGGGCGTTGCGCAACGGTTCCGCCAAAGCGTTGATCGACGCGACGTCCGGCACACGGTAAAAGCCCCCGACCCGGACATTGACCGGATGCACGGCTCGTCCTCCGACGGTGCGCATCACCAGGTTGCCGGTTCGCTTCAGTTCGAGACCTCGCGTCACGCTGGCGGGGTCGAGTTCGGCGAGCGCGACGGCATCGGCACACCCGAGAAAGTCAGGCGCGTGCAACAGGTAGATGTGCAAGGCGTGGCTCTGGATCCACTCGCCGCAGTACAGCAGGCGACGCAGCGCCGCGATCCTTTCGTCTATGACGACATCGCACGCGTCTTCCATTGCGAGACACGCCGACATCTGATAGGCGACGGGACAGATGCCGCAGATTCGCGCGGTGATGTCGGGCGCCTCGCTGAAGTGTCGGCCGACCAGAAGCGCCTCGAAGTAGCGCGGAGGTTCAAATATGTCGAGCGCGACGTCGATCACCTGACCGTCTTGCACGCGCACGCGTAACGAGCCCTCACCCTCGACACGTGAAATGCCCTCGGCGCTGATCGTGCGGTTCGTTCGGGCACCGTGGGTCATGGGCGTGGCTCCGTTCGTTCGCGAGGTCGAATCTCCGGGCTGGCTACCGCGACCCGGAGGGACTGCGCTTGTTCGACGAAGCCCGACGCGGCGGTGTTGAACGTGCCAAAGAGGTGCGCCACCGTGGCGTCCGGTGTTCCGAGCCCCTTCAGTCGAGTCACGAGCGACGCACAATTCGCGCTCTCGCTCGGCCCGAAACAACCAAAGCACCCTCGGCCGATCGAGGGACAGAGCCCGCCGCAGCCCGCCCGGGTCACCGGGCCGAGACAGGGCGTTTCGCCCGAGACCAACAGGCAGACGGTACCTCGGGCCTTGCACTCTCGACACACTGAATGTGAGGCGATGACCGGCCGGCGACCGGCGAGCAAGGCGAGCAGAACCTCGAGCAATTGACCGCGGTCGATGGGACATCCGTGCAGCTCGTAGTCAACGCGAACGTGCGAGGAGATCGGCGTGGAACTGTCGAGGGAGTCGAGGTACTCAGGATGGGCGTAGACAATTCCGGCGTACTCACCAGGGGCCGCGAAATTTCGCAGTGCCTGGATACCCCCGGTAGCGGCGCACGCACCGATCGTGACCAGATAACGCGAGTTGGCCCTCACGTCCTTGATTCGCTCGAAGTCTTGCGCGGTCGTGATTGACCCTTCCACGAGTGAGATGTCGTAGGGGCCATCGACGCTGGCCCGCGACATCTCGGTGAAGTGAGCGATCCGCACGGCTTTGGCGAGTGTCAGTAGCTCGTCCACGCCGTCCAGCAGGCTCAACTGGCAGCCGTCGCACGAGGCGAACTTCCACACGGCCAACGTCGGTCGATTGGTGGTGACGAGTGTGTCGCTCATAGTTCACGCTGCGTCAGAAGATGCGACACGAGACCGGCGTACGGGACGACGGGTCCATCGCGGCACAGGAGGAACGGTCCCAGTTGGCAGTGCCCGCACCAACCGACCCCGCACTGCATGTTGCGTTCGAGCGAGACGAGGATGCCCTCGGGGTTCATTCCGAGGTCCACCAATGCGCGCGCCGTGAATCGCATCATTATCTCGGGCCCGCAGAGCATCGCCCTCGAATGTTCGGGGTCGAAGCCCGCGTCAGCGAGCAGCGAGGTCACCAATCCGACCCTTCCAGTCCACGTTGGTGTTGCGCGGTCCACGGTCACCAAGACCGTGGCGCCTCGGGCTTCCCACGAGTCGTGGTCGGCCGTGAAGACGATTTGGGCGGGCTCTCGGGCACCGACGAGCACGAAGACCCGCCCGCCACCTCGTTCGCTGGTGCGAACCAGTTCTTCCACGGCGCCGCGAAGCGGAGCGAGCCCGATGCCCCCTGCGACGACCACGGTGTCACGGACGTCGGTTTCGGCGTTGTCGTTGTCGCATTCCACGAGCCAGTCACTGCCGAAAGGGCCGCGAACGCCCACGAGGTCGCCAACGGTGCGCTGGCAGAGCGCGTGTGACACGGCACCGACGTCTCGGACGCTATGGCGCAACAACGGCTCGCTCGGAGCGCTGCTCAGCGATATCGCTATCTCACCCACGCCGAAGGAACTCAACATGTTGAATTGACCGCATCGATACGTCATGAGCGGTTCATCGAGTGGTTCGAGGAGCAGCGTCGTGACGTCGCTCGTTTCGCGGATGCGCTCGATCACCCTGTACAGCGTCGGCGTCAAGGCGCCACGCTTATCGTGTGGCGCGTCGCGAAACGGTCTTGTTGGGAGGGTCCGGTCACTCGACACGTTGGTCTCCGTAGAGGTCCAGTAGTCGCATTCGCGTGGCCTGGAGCCGAGCGAGAAGCGTCACGGAGACCTTCGAGAGCAGTTCGAAACCCAATGACGGGTCGGTCAATGACTTGGTGCGTAAGCACGCTCCATCGATCGCAATACAGCCGACGCGGTCCATCGCTCGAGCGTCGAAGGTCCAACGGAACGGTGGCACGAGCCAACTCCATCCCACGACGTCACCGGGGCCTACGGTTTCGATGACAATTGACCCTCGACCGGGAGCGTGGACGTTGACCGATACCCGGCCTCGGCGAAGCAAGTAAAAGGTGTCGGCGCTTTCGCCCTCGGCGCAGAGCAAGCTGCCCGGCGCAAAGGCGACGTTTCGCGCACAACCCACGACCAGTTCGAGAGATTCTTCGCTGACGCCCGCCATAAAGGGGTGGCGCTCGACGAGTTCCCTCATGCCCGTCGTCACGATGCACTCCGCGCCATTGGCAACTCGACGCGCACTCCGTCACTTACGGCGATGGCGGCCACCTCTTCGGTGATGTCGATTCCTACGGGGCACCAGACGATGCACCGGCCGCAACCGACACAACCGGTGGAATCGAACTGATCCCACCACGTCGAGAGTTTGTGCGATATCCACTGCCGATACCGCGAGGACGTCGATTCCCTCACCGATCCCCCGTGAAGATATGAGTGTTCGAGGTCAAAGCATGACGACCATGTCCGACGGCGCTCGATCGCACCGGTCAAGTCCGTGGTGTCATGAACGTCGCTGCAGAAGCAGGTGGGACAGACCATCGTGCAGTTACCGCACGAGAGGCAACGTTCGGCGACGTCGCTCCATCTGGGGTGCTCTACGTTGCGCGCTAAGAGTTTCGCGACTTCGCCGAAGGGGAGTGTCCGGCTCATATGGCCGGACGCATTCTCCAAGAGGACCGTGCGTGCCTCCAGGTCCTGTTCGCTCGCCGGGCGTGTCGAAACTGAAGAGAGCACGTCGGCGCCGCGAGGCGAACCGCAGCGCACCACGAATCGGTGTCCCAGGTCGTCATTGAGTTCGGTCAACGCCAGGTCGAATCCCTCGTCGATTCCGGGCCCACTCTGCATTGAGTTGCAAAAGCAGGTGTCGGCGGGATTTGCGCACTCCACGACCGCAATGAAGCTTGAATCGCGCCGGTCGGCGTATCGCGGGTCACGATGGACTCCCTCTTCGAGGACACGGTCCAATATGTGCAGGGCCACGACCTCGCACGGACGGGCGCCGAGGATTGCTAAAGGTGGGCTCGATCGATCTGGTTCACAAAAGACCACGGTGTTGTCAACGGCTTCGCTTCGCCACATGATTTGGCTGGAAGGAAAGTGCTCCTGTTTCCAGGATTCGGGACCAACGGCCCACCCGAAGAACTCGTCGTCGTCACTCCGCACGAGGTGGTAGGACCCGGGCGATTGGATGTCGTGTACGCCTCTCGGCAGGTCGGCGAT
>CALGFJ010000085.1 GCA_937881055.1 uncultured Acidimicrobiaceae bacterium
CCGATGTTGGCCATCGTCGCCGCGGCGATATCCAGTGGGCCTAGTTGACCCTTGCGAAGTCGCTCGTGACCTCCGAGTTCCGGTTGTTTCGCCCCCAGAAAGTCCGCGCTTAAATCTTCACTCATTCTTCCCCCTGTTGCACTGTCGAATCGAGAAATGAATCGCTCGACGAACGTCTGCGTTGACGCTTACTCAGAATGTAGTTGAACGACCAACGGTCAATTTGAAGAACTCCCTTATTGCTACCGGCAGGTAACGCGGCCTAGTAGAAGGGGCTGATCCAGATCTTGCCGTTGTCGCACGGTTGGATCGGGTAGGCCGGGGTGACGGGCAATGACGCGCCGCCGGTCGCGAACTGGACGCTGATCGTGACCGCATTGTCACAGACCGTGTTCGCCGTCGAGACGCTCGAATAGGCCAGCGAGAAGTTGGTCACCGACCCGTTGGCGAGTGTTAAGAGAGTGGGCGCCAGATTCGCTTTGGCGGTTGAGAACTGGATTGCGTTATTAGTGCCGGACTGGTCGACGAGATTGAGGGGCAGGACCGCACCGGTCTTGTCTTGCAGCGTCAGGATCGGCCAGCCCTTGACCGAACAGGACCCGGCGCTGTGCTTGGTCAGCGTGACGCTCGCGGAGATCGTGCCGGCCGCGCCCTCGCCCTCGTTGAAGAGGCCCGTGAACGCGCTGCCCTGGCAGGTCGGCGCCGCCGACGCCGACGTGGTCGTCGTGGCCGCACTGATCGTCGTGGTCGTATGAAGCGTCGACGTCGTGGTACCCGAGGTCGAATCGATGACGTGTCGACTCAACGTGATGATGACGACGAACGCGACGAAGATGGCGAGCGAAGTGAACCCACGTCTCACTGACCAAAGTCCTCGGGCCGAATCGTGTCGAGGAACTCCCTCAGTTCGGCGACCAGGTCCGCTTCATTCGGAGCGGCGGTATCGTCTTCGTCGTCATCATCGTCATCGTCGAGGTCGAGCTCCATGACCCTTCCTTCGGCGGCCATCAAGTCGTCGCTCACGAGGATCGGTGCGCCGACACGCAGGGCGAGCGCCACGGCGTCACTCGGTCGCGCGCTCACGTTGATCTCGTCGTGATCACGGAGCAAGCGAAGATTGGCGTAAAACGTGTTGTCGCGAAGTTCGGTGATCTCCGCGGCGAAGAGTTGGGCGCCGAGGGCGACGATCACGTTGCCGAGCAGGTCGTGGGACATCGGTCGCGGAGCTTTCAAACCTTGGAGGGCGTAGGCGATCGCGGTGGCTTCCGGTGCGCCGATGAAGATCGGGAGCACCCGCGTACCCGCTACTTCTTCGAGCAAGAGGAGAGGTGTGGAGGATCCAACGTCCACTCGCACCGCCCGCAGGACCACTTCGACCATGCAATGAGCCTAGACCGCGTCCGATTGGAAAACTACGTCGAGTGACCGAGGTGCTCCTGCAGCGCGCGTTCGTAGAGAACCGAGCGCAGCGCGCCGACCTCGGCGGCCAGTTCCACCGTGACGCTGCGGGCTTGATCACCGGAGAGCCCACTCCCCTTCGAGCGCAGGGGCGCCGAAAGGTCGTCGATCAGTCCGACCTCGCGCTCGGCGACGCGCCGAAGCGAACCGAGGAGTCGAACATCGACACCACGTTCGAGGAGCACGACGGCGAGTGTGGCCACCTGCACGTCGAACTCGGTGAACGCGATCTCGTTGCCGAGCAATACCGGAGCGAGCAGCCCCAGGGCGTGAAGCTGCGTGAGGATCGCGGGCGCCAGACCCGTCGCACCCAAGAACTCCGTTGTCATCATGTAGTGCTGATCGCTCGGCACCGGTGCGTCGACACTCGGTGGCACGACCTTGAGAACAGGACGTATGGCCGGCGGTGGCGTCGGCGCGGGAATCGACACGACGTTGGAGACCGCTTCGCGAGCCGCGTGACGCGGATTCGTCGGCACGGGAACGTCCTTCAAGAGTCCTTGCTCGATCAGTCGAAGCCGCACGACGCGTAGCGGCACGAACTCCTCTTGCGCGAGACGAATTGCTTCGCGCAAACATTCGACGTCGCGCTCAGAATACAGGCGGTACCCCTTGCGGCTACGACTCGGCTGCACGAGACCCTTGTCTTCGTAATAACGGATCTTGGAGAGTTCAATATCAGGGAAGTACTTTCGGAGTTGAGCGTGAACCTCACCGATGCGCATTATTCCCTGGTCTGCGTTCATTGCGTCGCCTCCCAAAAGACAAGCTTGAACTTACCAATCTGAACCTCGTCGGCCGAATGGAGCGTCGTCTCTTCGACTCGAGTGCCGTTGACGTAGGTGCCGTTCAGCGAATTGAGGTCGCGCAGCGTGATCCGTCCGCTCGCGGTGCGTGTGAAGATCGCGTGGTGACGAGAGACCGAGACGTCATCCAAGAGCAGCTCGCTGTTCTCGTGTCGACCGACGGTCGTGGTCTCGCCCTTCAGTTCGATGCGGCTGCCCGCGTCGAGTCCGGCGGCGATTACCAACTCGTCACCGTGTTCTCCGTTCGGTCCACGATTGGCTCCGGGATGCAACTCCTCGGCCGCCGTGACGACGGGCACGGCGATCGTCTCCGGAGAGTTGGCGTCGTGTTGTGGTGCTCCACACGACCAACAAAAGTTCGCGTTGGCGTTAAGGATTTCTCCACATCGACGGCAGTTCATCGGTTTCACACTAGTTAACTTCGCGAGTGGACGTCAGGGTCAATTGTTGGTGAGGGCTTGGTAGCCCGCGGCGTCGAGTAGCGCGTCGTAGTCGGCGCTGCTCGTCGTCGTGATTTCACAGATCCATCCGTCACCGTACGGGTCGGCGTTGACCAACTCGGGTGCGCTCGTCAGGGTGTCGTTCACCGCGCTCACCGTCCCACCTACCGGAGCGTAGATCTCCGACACGGACTTGGTCGATTCGACTTCACCGATGGTGCCGTGCGCGGCAAGTGACGTACCGACCTTGGGTAAGTCGACGAACACGACGTCGCCGAGGGCGTCTTGGGCGTAATCGGTGATCCCGATTCGAATGACGTCGCCGTCGGCCTTCGCCCACTCGTGGTCGTTGGAGTATCGAAGTTCAGAGGGAATCAGCATGGGGCAAACTTACAGTGTTTTGCGAGCGTCGCGTCCCGTGCGAAGCGCCCGCAAGGCCGGACGCACGTAGCCCGCGAGCACGATCCAGGACAGCGCGAGCCCCAGCACGCCGAGCACCCAACAAGCATCACGCACGTCGTGCTGCCACGCGTGCAGCGCGGCGTGATGCGGGTTCGTCGTCAAGAGAAACAGTGGAAAGCTCGTCATCAGGGCAAACGTCGACACCTTGCCCCACCACAACACGTCGATCCGCGCGGCGCCCAACGCGGCGAGCACGAGCGTCAAGACCGAGACGATCAATTCGCGCGCCAGTGTCGTCAACGCGAACCACCACGGCACCCCCGCGGCGGCCGCGACGGCGAGCAGTCCGCTGATGACCAGTACGCGATCGGCGACGGGATCGAGAACCTTTCCGATGTTGGAGACTTGGTGCAACCGGCGCGCTAAGAAGCCGTCAATCCAGTCCGTCGCTCCGAGGGTCGCGAGCAACCACGCCGCGATGGCGCGGTGATCGGTGTCGAAGAGGAGCCAGAAGAAGAGCGGCAGCAGCGCCAGTCGAATGACGGTCACTAGATTCGGCCACGTCAACCAACCCGCGTCCGAAGCTTCATCTGCACTCATCACAGAAGCGTATAACTAGGCCACCGTGACGGATTCGTCCAAGTACACGTCTTGCACGGCGTTGATCAATGCCGCACCTTCGGCAATCGGTCGCTGGAAGGCCTTGCGACCGAGGATGAGTCCCTGACCACCGGCGCGCTTGTTGATGACCGCAGTGCGCACCGCACCGGCCAAGTCGTTGTCGCCCGTGGACTCCCCGCCCGAATTGATCAGCCCGATGCGCCCCGCGTAACAGTTGACGACCTGCCAGCGCGTGAGGTCAATGGGATTGTCCGTCGTCAACTCCGAATAGACCAGCGGACTGGTCTTTCCGAACTTCACCGCGTTGTAGCCGCCGTTGTTGATTGGTTGTTTCTGCTTGATGATGTCAGCTTCGATCGTCACGCCCAAGTGGTTCGCCTGACCCGTCAAGTCCGCACTCAGGTGATAATCGACGCCGTCCTTGACGAAAGCGTCATTTCGCAGATAGGTCCACAGCACGGTGAACATCCCGAGTCGGTGGGCTTCGGCGAAGGCCTTACCGATCTCTTCGATTTGACGGATGGAACCCTCGGACCCGAAGTAGATCGTCGCGCCGATGCCGACGGCACCTAAGTCCGAGGCCAATTGGGCCGACGCGAAGAGACGTTCGTCGTAGGAGTTCGGGTAGCGCAAGAGGTCGTTGTGGTTGATCTTCACGATGAAGGGGATCCGGTGGACGTAGCGTCGCGAAATCGAGCCGAGCGTGCCCAAGGTCGAGGCGATCGCGTTGCACCCACCCTCGATGGCCAAGTCACAAAGTCGCGCGGGGTCGAAGTACTCGGGATTGGGCGAGAACGACGCGGCGGCGGAGTGTTCGATTCCCTGGTCGACGGGGAGGATCGAGAGATAACCCGTTCCGCCCAGACGTCCGTGGTTGTGAAGGGTGCCCAAGTTGCGCAGCACCGTGGGCGAACGGTCGGAGAGGGCGAAGACGTCATTTATATAGTCCGGTCCGGGGAGGGTCAGCAGTTCCTTGGGGAACGCGGTGGCCTGGTGATCGAGCAGCGATGACGCTTCGTCACCCAGTAGCGAGGCAATGTCCATAAGACAAGGTTACAAGATGAGGACGGCGACTTAATCTGATCAGCACTCGTCGGCGTGAGCAGAAGTGCGCGACCAGCGCGTTCGTGCGACAGACTTCGATGATGGACTACGACTACCGTTCCTCACTGTCACGTCGTCTCAGGGCCGTGCACTCGCTCTACGACGAGGCGTGCGCGAGCATGGACCTCGAGCAAGTCAACCGGGTTGTTCTCCCGGGCGTGCTGCCCATCGCGTTCTCGCTGGTGCACCAGGTGCTCATCGAAGACGGCAGCGTCGTCTTCATAGGCGGTCCCGATCCGCAGATGAGCGAGACCTGGGCGACGCGTATGGGACTCGCGATCAACGACCCGGGGAAGGAGAAGAGCGTCGAGGAGATGATGAATCAGCGCATCGGCGACTACGAGGCGTTCCTCGAATTTCAGCGACTGGTCTTTCGTGCAACTGAGCAATTCGTCACCTCGATCGATCCGGCGACGTTCACTGACGTCGTGATCGCCTTCCCCTACGGACCCGGAATCGCCCAAACGTTCTCGGCGCGCGTCGGCGGCGAAGCCGGCATCACCCGAAGCGACGCCATCGAATGTTGGATGTACCAGCATGCGCTTCGTCACATGGGCGAGATCGAACACGCCCGAGCCCTCGTCGGACTAAAGGGAATGACGTCGTGAATATAGTGTCGGCACAGTCACTGAATTAGGGGGTCCATGTCACAGGTCCAGGGAACGACGACCGAGAAGTTCGCCGGACTGGTCGATCACCTTCAAAATAGTCTCGACAGTGGCGCGGACGTCGGTGCTTCGATTGCGGTCTTTCACCACGAAGAACTCGTCGCCGACCTGTGGGGCGGCTACCGCGACGAGGCGAAGACAGTCCTCTGGGACCGCGACACGCTCGTGAACGTGTGGTCAACCACCAAGACGATGACCTTCCTGGTCGCCCTGATGCTCTTCGACCGCGGCGAGCTTGACTTCAACACTCCCGTCGCCGCGTACTGGCCAGAATTCGCCGCCAACGGGAAAGAGGACATCGAAGTTCGCCACCTTATGAATCACTGTTCCGGACTATCGGGTTGGCAAGAGCCGATGTCGATCGAGGACTTGGCGGATTGGGAACTGGCGACCAGTCGGCTCGCGGCGCAAGAACCGTGGTGGCGGGACCGTACGCTGACGGGCTACCACGCCGTCACCCAGGGTTATCTGATCGGCGAGGTAGTGCGGCGGATCACGGACACGACCATCGGTCGTTTTTTCAAGAGCGAAGTCGCCGACGTCCTCGGCGTCGATTTCTTCATCGGGCTGCCGGAATCAGAAGAACACCGCGTCAGCGTCGTGATCCCCCCTCCCCCGGAGGACTTTTCCAACGACGCGCCGGACTCCATTCGGGCGCGCACACTCCGGCAGATCGACGAATTCGCCGTCGCACCACGGAGTCGTTTATGGCGGTCCGCCGAGATCCCCGCGGCGAACGGACACGGCAACGCCCTCTCCGTGGCAACCGTGCAGCAGGTGATGGCCAACAAGGGCCACGTGAACGGGCACCGCTTCTTCTCGGAGAAGACCGGCGACATGGTCTTCGAGCGTCAAGTCGGCGGCGTCGACCAAGTGCTCGGCGTCGATATGAGTTTCGGATTGGGCTACGGTCTGGCGAGCAGCTACGTGCCCATCGGCCCGCGCACCTGTTTCTGGGGCGGGTTCGGTGGTTCGCTCATCATGATGGACCAGGATCTCGGTCTGACCGTCTCGTACATGATGAACAAGATGGACGTCGGACTAATTGGTGACACGCGAGGCAGCGAGATTTCCCTGTTAGCCGCCGTCGCCGCGATGAGTTAATCGACTGATTTTTTCTTCGATATCGGCGTCGTGCGTCGCTTACGGTTCTTGCGTGGCGCCGTCGTACCGAGTTCGCCCAGCCGGGCCTTGGCGTCGTAGGCGTCCGGTTCGGCGATGACGACGCGCGCGAACAGTTCGCGCGCGGACGTGAGATCCCCGGCGCGGTCGTACACGTCGCCCAACGCGTACCACAGGCGAACGTGGCGATAGGAAGGGTTGCGCAGCTGCTTGGTCGCCCCGGCCTTGGTCAAGAGATCGATCGCCTCGGCGTACAGACGCTGATCGGCGAGTGACGCAGCCATGACGATTCGCCCTTCGGCCAGCACCTCGGCCGAGGGCTCGCTGGCTTCGAGTTCGGCGAAGGTCTTGGCGACCGCGCGGAATCGGAAGTTCGCCCGATCGCAGTCCATGACGAGGGGAAGGTGTTCAGCGTCACCGGTGATGGTGAAATGCGCACGCAAGTGAATCCTCGCCATGTTCCAACGTTCCGCGCGGTAGGCCGCGAGGCCGGTGAGCTCGCGCACCGGGGCCACCCCGGGCACGGCGTCGGCCACGATACGCCCGAGTCGCAGTGCCTCTTCGTAGCGCTTGCGGTCGTAGGCCTCGGCGGCCCGCGTGAGCGTGAGCACCATCTTCTCGCGCATGTAGGACGTGCCGATGAAGGCCTTGCGAACGTCGGCGGCGATGTCGCCCGGCAACGCGTACTTGACCTTGGGCTTCGCCCGGGCGGCGGGCGCGGCACTCGTCGGACGTTCATCCTGCACCCAGGTCGACATGCGATCGGGCTTGGTGCCCGAACTCGGCGTGACCTCCATCGCCTGACCGGTCGACTTCAGGTTGGCGCCACCCTTTCGCGCGACGCCACCCCAGCCTTTAGAGCGGCCGTAAGAATCGGCTTTGGCCCGTTCGAGTTCCTCGGGACTCAGTTCCCGGGGCCGCTGGGGCCTCGTGCGCGCGGGTGGTCGGTTGCGCGGCGGCAGACTCGGTCGGCGCTCTCTCGGCTTGGAGTCGTAGCGAGCGTCAGATCGTGGAGCGCGCGACGAGCGTTCCGCGTCCGGGCGATCGTTCGATCGAGGTGCTCGGCTCGTTGAATAGTCCTTGGAATGTCCGCCTTCGCGAGCGGGCCGCGAGGCGTCGTAGCGGCGCGGCGCTCGGCCGTCACGCGACGGCGCTCTCGATGG
>CALGFJ010000086.1 GCA_937881055.1 uncultured Acidimicrobiaceae bacterium
GAACGTCACGGGCTTGGTCACGATGACGCGCGACTTCGGGCCATCGACCTGCAGTACCACGATCTGCGCCCCGAGCGGTCCCTGGCACAACGCGTAGGGCTTCGTACGCTGAGCACCGAGAACGAAGTTCGTGAAGCGGTTCACAACCCTCCAGAGGGGACTCGCGCGTACTTTCGGGGCCAATGCGTGGCCCGTTACCCGGATGAAATCGTGGCCGCGAATTGGGATTCGGTGGTCTTCGACCTCGGTGAAGGACCGTTGCAACGCGTGCCGATGCTGGATCCCTTGAGGGGTACGCGTCTTCTCACTGAAGAGTTGCTAGAAACGAGTGCGACGGCACAAGCGCTTCTCGAAGCACTAGACAGGTAGAACACACGTATGACTGAACAAGAGCGAATCCAACGACAACGCACCGAGCGCGCGAGTGAAGCCGCGCCGGAGGTGACGGTTGATGCGACCAAGGGTGACCAGTTGAAGGCCGACCTTGATGATCTGCTCGACGAGATAGACGAGGTACTCGAAGAGAACGCCGAGGAGTTCGTTCGCAACTACGTACAAAAGGGCGGCGAGTAGATGGGTCTACCGCTGTTCAGCGCCTCGGACGATCCGGGGCCATCGTTCTTCCATTTCGCACAGTCGACCGGACTGACGCCGCCGGTCTCGAACTCGAGTGCCACCTCGGCGCACGCGACGACCGTGATCGCCGTGCGCTACGTCGGCGGCGTCGTGATGGTGGGGGATCGCCAGGCGACGGGCAACTACATCGCCAGTCGCGACGTCCGAAAGATCGAGGCCGCTGACCGTTACACGGCGATCGCCATCTCCGGCACCGCCGCGCGGGGCATTGAATTCATCCGGATGGCCCAACTCTCCTTCGAGCACTACGAGAAGATGACGGACACCGCGCTCAGCCTCGAGGGCAAGGCGAACTACCTCTCGCCGATCATTCAACGCAACAACCTCTCCTCACCCCTGCTGGTACTGCCACTGCTCGCCGGGTGGGACTCCGCGCTGAAAGTCGGACGGATCTTCGAGTACGACGGCGCCGGTGGTTGTTACGAGCGCTTCGATTTCTCGACGATCGGCTCGGGCACTCCCTTCGCCGAAGGGACCTTGCGACTCGGATTCAACGCGGAACTCGACCGCGACGCCGCCATCGAACTCGGCGCACTGGCCATGTACGAAGCGGGCGACAACGACCCGAGCACCGGGGGACCGGACTTCGTGCGCAACCTCTTCCCGATGATCGTCACCATTTCGAGTGAGGGTTTCCAAGAGCTCGCCCCCGACGACGTGGCGGAACGGTTCCGCGTGATCAACGAGCGTCGTACGCAGAGCGGCGGCGTGGCCGGAGGGTCGCTGCGATGACGAACTATTTCTACGTCGCGCCCGAACAGCTCATCCGTGACCGCGCCGAATTCGCCCAGAAGGGGATCGCCCGCGGCCGTTCCATCGTGGGGGCCATCTTCGACAACGGCGTCGTGTTGGTGGCCGAGAATCCCTCGGCCTCGCTCTTCAAGATCTCCGAGATTTACGACCGCATCGCCTTCGCCGGAGTGGGTAAGTACAACGAGTTCGACCGCCTCCGCGAAGCCGGCATCCGCTGGGCCGATTCGACCGGATTCACGTACTCCCGGGGCGACGTCGACGTCCGCGCCCTCGCCAACTACTACGCCCAGCACTTGGGTGACATGTTCACCGAAGGACAGAAGCCACTGGAGGTCGAGATCCTCGTCGCCCAGTTGGGCAACAACACCCGACCCACCAAGCTCTACCGCATCGCCTACGAGGGCACGATCTCCGATGAGCCCCGATTCGCGGTATTGGGTGGCGACGCCGAGACGATTAAGGCACGATTCGAGGCGTCCGAGGACTCCCTCGAGTCCCTGTCGACCACGCTCACCAACGCCGTGAGCGCACTCGCCGGACCGGACCGGACCATTGACGTCGGTGACCTCGAAGTTGGGATCCTCGAGGACCGCGGGAACCGACGCACCTTTACGCGTCTCAACGACGACCAAGTCAGCGAGCTCCTTCGCTGAGAAATCGGCAAGGGTGACGACATGCTGCGACGCATCTACGGCATCGAGACCGAATACGGAATCACTTTCTCACTTCGAGGACAGCGACGCCTCAGCCCCGACGAGGTCAGCCGATTTCTCTTTCGCAAGGTCGTCGCGTGGGGACGCTCGAGCAACGTCTTCTTGGAGAACGGGAGCCGCCTCTATCTCGACGTGGGTTCGCACCCGGAGTATGCGACCGCCGAGTGCGACACGCTGGTCGACGCCGTCGCCCAAGACAAGGCCGGCGAGTCCATTCTTCGCGAGCTCGTCGAATACGCCCAGGGCCAATTGAGTGACGAGGGTATCCGGGGCGACATCTACCTCTTCAAGAACAACACCGACTCGACCGGGAACTCCTACGGCTGTCACGAGAACTACTGCATCGAGCGCATTGACGACTTGACGCGACTCGAACAGGTCTTCATCCCGTATCTCATCAGCCGTCAAATCTTCACCGGCGCCGGCAAGGTGGTCACCAACGCCAAGGGCACGGC
>CALGFJ010000087.1 GCA_937881055.1 uncultured Acidimicrobiaceae bacterium
CATCTACCCCATGTCGTGTTCGTCCAACAGCCCGAGAACCGGGGGAAGGGGGCGGCCGTGCGCCTGGGCATCTCGGTCGCCCGAGCCCCGTTCGTCATCGCGACCGACGCCGACCTTTCGATCCGACCAATCCACTTGCCCGAATTCGTTCTCGCCTTGCACGAGAACCCGCTCGTTCCGGGATCACGAGAACACAACAACGACGAGGGCTATGACACGATCGTTCGCACGTTCGCCGGTCGAGTCTTCAATCTCCTCGTGCGCCACTACACCGGCACGAAGCTGCGCGATACGCAGTGCGGGTGCAAGGGTTTTCAGCTGGGTCCGGCCAGGATCCTGGGACTCCTCGGCTTCTACGACCGATTCGTCTACGACGCCGAGATGCTCTATTTAGCGGACCAGTTGGGCATCGCGATTCGACCGATCCCCGTCACCTGGGACGACATCGCCGGCTCGACCGTCCACGTCGGACGCGATTCCCTCCAAATGATTCGCGACCTTCGCACGCTGCGACAACGCCAGTACGAGAACCCCGTGGTGGAGCTCTCGGCGGACGTCGACGTGCACGACGTTGATGACGCGGCGCGGGCTGCCCGGGTGCAGGGCCTCGTCGTCGCACGAGGTGAGAACAACGCGCTCGCGGTGTTGCCGAGAGACGGTGCCGTCGCGGGTGTCGGCATCGCGGCGGCGCTCGGCGGTTCGTTGCGCACCGCGGGACTCGCTGAATTGCGGGGTCGTACCTTTGACGCCGTGACGTCGCGACAGTAGCGGACGATCGTCAAACGCGCCAACCTCATTCGACTGCGAATCGAGTCGACTCACGTGGTAACAGCCTCGCGACAACGGCGACGAGGGTTAGGTGTGACTTTCGAGGGTCGAGAGAAAACGATTCAGCGAATCGAGAGTCGCCTTCACCGCCGAGACGAGGTCGTCTTCGGAACGCGCGATACCGAACCGATCGGCGTCGTTCGCGAGCGATCGAAGAGTGACGATCACGGGCCAGTCTCGACCGTTCGTGACGTTGGTCACGGTCATAAGGGAATACGGCACGTCGTAGCCCAGGTCGCGCAGCGCCGAGAGTGTCGCTTCGGCCCCTCCGATCAACGGCCCACTGCCCGCTCGTCCGATGCCGGTTCGACCATCGATCGACAACTGCACCTCACAGAATCCGTCCGAAGTGTCGTAGTCGGCGCGGACCAACGCGACCCTCGGGCCTTCGGCGCGCTGGCTGTCGACGAGCGCTCGATTGGCGTCTTCAACGACGACCGCGGCCTCGGGATAGTAGAGGCTGGCGATCTGGTTGGCGGCGCTGCGCGTGGCGAGCGGATCCTTGGAGTTCGCCACGAGCGTGACGACGTTGACGTCGCCGTTGGAATGCTTGGTGATACCGACGTTGAGAACCCCGGGCAGCGAACGCAACTCGAGTTCGAAGTCTTCCTCAGTTCTTGACATCATGAGATTCGAATGCCCTTCTTCTCGTAGAGACGACCATCGGCCATTCGCAAGAGCTCGCCCGGATCGGTCGAGTCACGAGGAGAAGTCGCGGTCCCGATGGTGAATTCTACGGGATTCCCGAGCGCAATGAGGTGACCCTTCAGTCGCTCCGTGAAACCCGATGACTCGTGTCCTTCAGCGTTACTCAAGATCACCGCGAACTCGTCGCCGCCGATGCGTGCCGCGGTGTCCCCTTGGCGAACGGCTTGGCGCAGGGCGAAACCGAACTGTCGCAACAGGTGGTTGCCGAACTCGTGACCGGACTTGTCATTCACGGCCTTGAAGTTGTTGAGGTCCACCAAGACCAATGTGAAGGCCCAACCGTAGCGAGCGCTTCGTGCGGCGGCCACTTCGAGGGCCTCGTCGAAGCTGCGACGATTCGAGATATTCGTGAGCGGGTCGTGCGCCGCGCTGAAACGTGCGAGGTGGAGCGACATCGCCAACTGACATGCGGTGCGCACGGCGTCGCATTCGACCGCGGGTACCGTGTCCGGTTCGCAGTACACGCCCGGTGATGCCTTGAGGTGCGCCGCCATGTCCGGCGTCACCGATTCGCCCCCCAATCGGAACATCTGCGTGCCGAAGGATTCGTTGACGAGGACCACGGCGACATCGGTGAGACCGTGTCGCGTGGCGAAGAGTTCAAGGATCGAGTAGATGAAACCGACACCGAGCTCTCGCTCGGAGAGTTCATTCAGCATCGTTTGGAAGAGCCACGGTTCGTAGCCTTCGCCCGAGAAGCCCGATCGTCCATCGACCGCGTGAATCGACGTCAGGGTCGCGGCGGCATCAATATCGTCGTCGCTTTCGTCGCGCATTGACTCGGCCGTCGAACCGTTCTTGGAGCTCACGGTTAGAAGTCTGCCAGTTCGCCCGGGGTCTGTTCTACGGTCCTCAGGATCGAAGCGGCAACGGATCCTTCGCGGAGCATCTCGGAGAGCTCAGAGGCCGGGACGGGACGCGAGATGAGGTATCCCTGGCCCCGGTAACACCCGAGTTCGAGGAGCTTTTGAATGATCAGGTCGGACTCGATGCCTTCGGCGATGACGCCCAAATTGAGGGCCGCGCCCAATCGGATGATCGATTCCACGATTGCCCGGTCGAAGTTATCCGTGGTGATGCCCCTGACGAAGCTCATATCGAGCTTCAGGAGGTTCACTGGGAGGTTCTTGAGTCCGGTCATTGACGCGAATCCCGTACCGAAGTCGTCCAGGGCGATCTCGACGCCCAGCGCCTGGAAACTCTTCAAGATCTTCGCGATGCGCTCCGGCTCGTCGAGAACCGCGTATTCGGTGATCTCGATGCACAGGCGGTTGCCCGGGACGTTGTTCTCGCGAAGACAGCGCTCCACGAACTCGACCAGGTCACCCATCTTGAAGTCGGCCGGCGACATATTGATGCGCACGATGAAGGGAAGGTCGACGTATTCGTCTTTCCAGATCGCCAACTGTCGACAGGCCTCGGCGAAGACCCAACGGCCCAGTTCGGTGACCAGACCGGTCTCTTCGGCGACGGTGATGAACTCCGACGCCGCCAAGAGCCCCCTCGTCGGGTGCTCCCAGCGAACGAGCGCTTCGACAGCCAAGACCTTGCCGGTTCGCAGGTCGACCTCGGGCTGGAAATGCAGTCGCAGGCCGCCCATATCGATCGCTTCGCGCAACATCAACTCGGTACGCGAGCGGTCATTGACCTCGTCGCGCAGCTCTCGGTCAAAGACCACGGCCTGGTTGCGGCCCCGGGCCTTGGCCGCGTACATGGCCACGTCAGCCCAACCCAACAGGTCGAGCTCGCTCTGTTCGCCCGGTTCGGCCATGGCGATGCCGATACTCGCGGTGTGCGTGACTTCTTGACCCGAGATCGCAACCGGTTGGGCGATCACGTCGAGTATGCGATAGGCCGTGGCGAGAATCTCCATCTCGCTCTTGGCCTTGTCGACGATGAAGACGAACTCGTCGCCACCGAGTCGAGCGGCGAAGTCGTTCGTTCGGATGCTCGTGCGGATTCGGTCGGCAATGGTGACGAGGAGTCGGTCACCGCTCCCGTGGCCCAAGTAGTCGTTCATGATCTTGAACCGGTCGAGGTCGATCACCATCACCGCGGTTTGACGCTTCGCCTGGAGGCGCGACTTCAGTTCATGGATCAGGGCTCGGCGGTTGGGAAGGCCCGTCAGTTCATCGTGGTTGGCGTTGAAGCGGGTGCGCTCCTCGGCGTCGATTCGGCCCTGGAGCTGAACGAGCATCGAGGCGACCGCCTGAAGGGCGTTGATCTCTGGCGTGTTCCAGTTGTGAAGGTTGAAGTGAAGGAAGCCGAGGATCCCCCACGTCGAATCACCGAGCAAAAGCGGAACGGCGACACCCGCGGCTGGAGTAACGCCCGCAGCCTCCAAGGTTCGGTCGCGGTAGTCGTCAGTCAAATCTTCGGTTCCGGTTAGATATGGAGCACGTAGATCCCACATCGCTATGAAGATCGGGTCCGCGTCGTAGGGAATCTCTCCCAGAGGGTCCGGGTCGGGTATGTCGTCGCGCGGCGGCCACTCCGACTCGAGAATCGTGAGACCTCGAGCGTGGTCGTGTCGACGGATGAAGGCGACGTCGGCATTGAGGAATTCGGCAAGGACCTGACAGACCCAGTCCAGGACTTCTTTGCGATTCGTCGCCGACGCCGGCATGAGTTTTTCTGCGACCTGAGCGACCAATTCATCGAGACGACGTTGGTGCAACAGCAGACCCTCGCGCGTCGCGAGTGTCGCGACATGGCTGAGCAGGCTGCTGAACGCCTTCGTCAGCGAGCGTTCGCGACCGGACCACGTTCGACCGTGGCGCGCAACGACCAACGCACCTACGACGTCGCCGTCTTGCACGACGATCGAGTCGACGAGGACACCCCATTCGACGCCGAGCACCACACACGAGAACGATCCGAAGGGAATCTCGCCCGTGAGCTGCAGTCGAACGCGTTCGCTGATGCTGTCGAAGGCTCGCTCCGCATCGGTGCCCACGAGCGGTTCGAGTTCGAAACCGGGAAGCGGCTTCGTGAGATTCGTCACTACCGCGACTATTTGTGTACCCGGAACGACTTGGAGAAGCGTTTCGACGACCAGGCGGGTTTCTTCGCCTGCGCGGTCCAAGTACGAATGGTTGAGACTTCTCATGGGGGATCTACCTTCGCCGACAGATAAAGGCTTGGATCAGGGGTTGAACCTCGAGGTCCGCCCCCCGTTACGGGGTTTCATTACCAGTGAATTATTATTACACAGGCCGTCTAAAAAGTAAACCCCAAGATTTTCACCACATTTCATCTTTTTTCAACGGAATAGGGCTCAATCGGAGAGATCGTATCGGTTTCACGGCTCAACACGTGATTCAGCGGGAGTCGGATACTGTGCACCGTTGGCGGAGGCGCCTGGAATACTCGGAAGACCATGATCGCGGTCTCACCGTCGTTGAGTCCCCAGAAATCGTGGAACCGTTCGGCAAGCGCGTGCATCTCGTCGAGATAACGCTCGCCGGCCAGCGCGAGCATGTCTTTTTCGTCAACGACATACAAGAAAACCGGTGACGCGGGCTGCATTGCCAGGCCGTGCATCTCCGCGCTCAACCAGAACCTCTCCATCGCCGCCCCACCACGCAGGTACCACATCGGATCGGCGTGAGGGACCGTGATCATCGCGAGGGCCGAACTCGTCATAATGGAGGCTTGCGTGCGCATGCCGAGTGCTGAACCCGCTCGCCAATCCGCGAGATGGCCCATGACGTCGGGGCGACTGAGAATCTCAAAAGCGGCGTAACCACCGGAATCCAATTCGAGCGTGCGAATGTCGAGTCCTTCTTCCAATGGGTCACGACCGGGCCAACGAACTTCCGACATCATTTCTTCGTGCACGGTCGGCAACAAGAACCGGAGGCGATCCGACGCGGCGAGCATCTCGGCCCCGTCACTGATGCGCTCTCGCTCAGTGGTGAAATGAAGTTGCGCACCCTCGCGTTCGACGCCGCGCATCAAGCTCGACACCGTTTCGGGATCGATGTGCGAAGGTTGCCCGAAGCGACGATTCGACGAACGACTGTGTAGATAGTCGCGTAGCGGAGTGATCGCCACGTCGTCCGACGTTCCGAGCCGCATCGAGGCCACGTGATGCGAAGGGCGACCCTCGGGAAAGAGTTTGACCGGTCCGAGTTTCTTGAGTGCCGACGCCTGCACGCGAGCGTTGAACAGAGCCGCGCCGATACCCACGTAGGTCCCACGATGAGCCACGTCCATCGTCGACGTTCGTTCGGGAGTCATGAAGAAGCGAACCTCGTCCGCGTCGGCCTCAAAGCGCCACGGTTGCACGTTGCCGCCCGACGGCGCACGACGTGCGGCGTCAACGATCATCTCGATGGGATCGTCGCTCACGAGCGGTGGATCCTCCGGCGGTGGTGTGAAGAGATCGGCTTCGGCTTCAAGGTTGACTTCAACCGGTCCCAAGCCCTCGAGGATCTCTTCGACGTCGAAACGCACGCGTCCCGACGGTAACTCACCGGCCAGACCGATTCGACGAACGGCCGCCGCGACGGTCGCCGCACCCAGGGTGATCTCGCTCCCAAGCTGAGGCCAGCCAGTGATCGTCTGTCCGACTTCTAAGAGCGAGGCCGCTCCGCGAGACGATGCCTCTCGGGCCCCGATCAAACGGATGACGTACGGACCCTTCTGCGCCGTCGTCAAATTGGCCAACTTTGTCGAGTCCATGTCGCCGAGCAGTCCGTGGAATATCGGACGGTCGGGTTCGAGGTCGAATCGTTCGACGTCGAGCACGCCACGGTCACTCGTCTCCATGATCACCGGTATTCGTCGATCACGGGCCGCTTCTCGCACGAGGAACTTCATGTCGAGCGAATCGCACTCCTCGATAACGAGGTCGAGTCCGTCAAGGAACTCGCCCAGATTCTCTGGTCGAACGCCGGTCGGTTCGACGATCACTCGAAGGTAGGGATCGATCTCGGCGATCCGTCGCGCCGCGACCACCGCCTTGTTTACTCCCAGGTCGAGCACGCTCGCGGGAATTCGGTTCAGGTTCGAGAGTTCCAACGTGTCAAAGTCAGCGAGTCGGATCTCGCCCGCCAAGCCCTCCATGGCGATCACGTGGGCGATCGTGTGCCCGGCACTCAGTCCCACGACACCAATTCGAAGGGTGCGTTGACGCGCCTGTTCTGCGCGAGTCAGTTTGTTGCGATTGCGATCGAGTCGCAGCGTGGAGAACGAACGCGGCGCCAGCAATCGTACGACGGCGCGGCGCCACGGGTAATAGACCCATCGCGATCCTTCGTTAAGCAGTTCCTTCGAGATTGGAGGAATAATCCCGCCGAGTTGCTCGTGTTGTTCAGAGAACCGGTCGATGATTTGCAGCGCCGAGTCCTCACGAAGAATTCGAAGGACTTCTCTTTGGGCCCGCTCGCCAACGTTCAAGATCAGCGGTCGGCTGGCGCGGTTCCGGGTGGAGGCCGGTTCGATCGGTCCCTCACCGGCGCGCGACGGACCGCGAAGGAGCTGCTCGGCCTCGCGGCGGAAGGCCTGCTGATTCGCAGTGTTCGCGAGTTCGTAGGTGCGCCCGCGATGCCACGAGACCGCGACCGTGCGATAGCGCTCGTCCGGAAAGGGAACCCAGTGCGTGCCAACCTGCAATGCGCCCGTCACGTCACCTACCGGCATCAACGTATCGGATACCGCCGCGATCGCGAACTCGGCGCCCAACCAGTTCATGCCGTGCGTGACCGACCTCGAGATCGCGGCGAGCAGTCGCGCCCCCACGACCGTCGCACCCTTGGACCAGGCACCTTTGATTTCCAGCGCACCGAGTCTGATCTCGCGCTCGATCAGATCGTGAATGACGCCGATCTCGGGCGACGACGCCATCTCTTCGATGATCGCCGCCTGGTAACTGCCTTCCAGCGGGCCGTGAAATCGTACGCCGGCGACCGGGGCGTCGTCCGCGTCGAACCCGAGAATGAACAGCGAGACGCCGTTGCCTTCTTCGAGTTCCAGGCGTCGCAACGTTCCCTCAAATCCTCGACTCCGGAAGATTCCCTCGGCCTCATTGAGGTAGACCTTCCAGAGGTCGGGGCGCTCCAAGGGGTGGTGACCCTCGAAGCGCACTCCGGATTCTTGGTCTACAAAACTCGAGCCGTACCGATAACGACGACCGATTGAGTTACCCACTGACCACCATTTCCATTCCGCGTTCGAAGGCCGGCAGCCGTCAATTTGCCGCCATTTCCCTTGAAACTATAGTGAATCGGCCCCTGACTATGGTGGACCACGCGACCTCATATTTGCGCAGTCGATGGTCCAAAAACCCATGTCGTGTCCACGGGTCGTCGCTCGCTCGCATCTGAACGCGGACCCAGATTTCCTTTCGGTACAACTGAAAGTCCCACGCCACGTCCATAGAATGGACAACGTGTCGACCACCCGTCGTCAAAATGTATGCATTCTTCAGCGAAGTATCGACGTACGAAGTTCTCATTGTCATGGTTTTGTCACAAAATTGGCCGCTAGCACGGATGGAGAGAATTGACCAAGATTCTGGTCGTAGATGACGACTCCGAAATAACCAAGCTGCTCGACACGTTCCTCACCGGAGAAGGTCACGAAGTTCTGGTCGCCGCCGACGGTGGCGCCGCGGTTCGAGCCACCTCCTCGATGGAACCGGACCTGGTTCTGTTGGACATCGTCCTCGGTACCGAAGACGGCCGCGACGTTCTACGCGAACTTCGACTCATTAGCGACGTGCCGGTGATCTTCTTGACCGGACGAGGTCTTGAATCGGAGCGCATCGCGGGATTGAAGCTCGGCGCAGACGATTACATCGTGAAGCCATTCTCCCTGGGCGAGGTTTCGGCGCGAATCGAGTCGGTCCTACGCCGCTCTGGCGCCAACTTGGCACAGTTGCATATCGATGCGCCGACGCTGCACTTTGGCGACCTGCTCATCAACGAGAACACGCACGAAGTCCATCTGCGCGGCGCACTCCTGGAACTCACTTCGAAGGAGTTCGCCCTTCTGGCGTTCCTCGCCCGCTCGCCGCGCCAGGTCTTCTCGCGAGAGCAACTGCTCGAACACGTGTGGGAGTCCTCGAGTGAGTGGCAAAACGAAGCCACCGTCACCGAACACATTCGTCGGCTCCGGGCAAAACTCGAGGTCGATCCCGACCATCCCCGCTGGATTACGACGGTGCGCGGAGTCGGCTACCGCTTTGAACCGGAGTCAATCACGACCTAACCGTCGCTCTTGGAGCGATGCGTGAGGAGAACGTGAACGCGATCGACCAGTTCGCTGGGTTTGAACGGCTTCGCGAGAAAATCACTCGCCCCCGATCGAAGGTCCGCCAGAATCTTTCGATTGGCCGTGCCCGAAACCAGCAGCACCGCGAGATCAGGAAACTTCGACTGCAGCGACGTCGCGAGGTCGCGGCCGGACATCTCGCCCATGACGACGTCGCTCACGAGAAGATCGAAGTTCCCTTCGTAGTCGTCAACCACTCGCAACGCGCGCTCGGCGGAATCTGCTTCAGTGACGTGGTAGCCGTTCCTCTCGAGGATTCGACTCATGAAACGGCGCAGTTCTTCGTCGTCGTCGACGATCAAAATCGTCGCCGAGCCGCGTGGTCGCTCCGGCACCACGAGTCGTGAGCGCTCGTCGACCTTGTCGGCGACCGTGGGGAACGTGATCTCAAACGTGGTCCCCCGGCCGAGCTGCGAACGACAGGTAATCGCTCCGTGACTCTCTTCGGCGAGCCGCCTCGCGGCGGCGAGTCCCATGCCAGTTCCCTTGAAGGGGCCCTTCGTGGTGAAGAGGGGATCAAAACAGCGCTCGCGTGTCGCCTCATCCATTCCGACGCCATTGTCGGTGTACATAACTCGCACGTACTCACCTTCGACAAGACCGATCGACTTGGCGTCGGCGACGTCCAGCACGACTTGGGAGACCGCGATGACCAACACCCCACCCTTCGCCATGGCGTCGCGGGCGTTGATCGCGAGATTAAGGATCATCTGCTCGAATTGATCGGCGTCGACGTGCACGTTTCCGGCGCGCGGGTCGAGCTCGAAGCGCACCTCGATATGGCGTCCCAGGATCCGCTCCAACACTTCAGCGTTGGACTGAACAACCGTGACGGGATTGAAGACCACGAGCTCGGGCTCTCGCGTGCGTCCGATCGCTTGAAGCTGCGTCGTCAACATAGAAGCGCGTGACGCCGTCGACTGAATCTCCCGCACCATTTGTAGGGCGCGTTCGTTGTCCTCCAGATCGCTCGAAAGGATCTCCGCGTAGCCCGAGATGAGCGTGATGAGATTGTTGAAATCGTGCGCGATGCGACTCGCGACCTGGCCACGAATCTCCATCGTGTACGCGTGACGCAACTCGGCCTTTAATTCACGATGATTCGTCACGTCATCGATCAACGTCAGAATGCCCGGTACCTCCGTGCCCGTAGGCGGCAAGAGCGCGGCTGACGCGCTCAGCACGCGTAGCTTGCCGGCTATCTCAACGTCGACGAAGTCGCGACCGTCGACCAAGCCACCGCGCAACACCTCGGACCAGAGTTCGCGCAATTCAGGCAACGTCGCTTCGGGGAAGTGCGTCTCGGTGCTCGAGGGACCATCGCCGAATTCCGGCCACGCGAAAACCTGGCTGGCCGCGCGATTCCACCATCGCACGCGCCCATCGACATCCGCTTCGACGATGCCGACCGGAGCGGTCTCGATCAACACGCGAAGTCGCTCCTCGCTCGTTTGCACGCTTCGACCGAGTTCGACCGCCCCGAGTGCGCTCGAGGCCATTTGCGCGAGCAACACGAGGACCTCCTTGTCCTCGTCATTGAACGTCGTGCCTCGACGGACGGCGATGACCCCGCGCGCTCGATCGCGCCGCTCCAAGATCGGTGCGACGAGCCATCCGTTGTCGAGTCGCGTGTCGCTGCCCACTTCCCACGACGTGGGGTACTGCGTGGATTCACCAGCGGCGGGTACTTCGCAATACGACTTCTTGCCCCGTCGTGCAACACCGCGCAGTGGCGCCACGGGTCCGGTATCGAGAGACACGACGGACTCGTCCGCGTCGAAGACGATCCGCGAGCTCCTCGCGAGACTCATCAATATTTCTTTCTCGCTCCGCAAGGTGGTCACGGTGATCGAGGCGGCAATCAATTGATGAAGTTGGATCGCAATGCGTTGTGACTGGCGAACGGCGTCGCGCTTTGTCGACGTCTCCGTCTCGTGATCGCCGCTCCTCACCCCGAGATCGTCGTTCGATGGAGCCTTTCGTGCGTTCATCGCGGAAACCCAATGGGCGCCAGGCGCCCTATTTCAACAATCGAAGCCATACCTCTTGCACGAACGCGGTGTTCAAAGCGACGACGAAGCAACGGTACGGCTCGGCGAGAAGTGCGCCGAATCAAAGAGGCTTCCCCGAGAAGATCGAGAAGTCTTCAAGGTAACGATCGATGTCCGCTGCTTCGTGGGGCTTCGAGAACAAGAAGCCCTGACCGACCCCGACTTCTTCCAATTGGAGGCGTTTGCGCTGCTCGGCGTCTTCGATTCCGGACGCGACGATCTGCAACTTGCTCTTCTTCGCCACGTCCACCAGAGAGTGCACGAGCTCGGATCCGGCCGGTGAATCGGAGAGAGTTGCGACAAAGTGTCGATCGAGCTTCACAATCGTGATTGGCAGCACTTCAATATCGCTCAGGAGTGATTGACCGGGCTCGAAATCGTCGATTGACAACCGCACACCTAACTCCGCGAGATCATTGAGACGATCGGTAATGTCCCCCGCCAAGGTGCGCTGTGCGAACTCCAGAACCAGTAGTCCCGCGGGAAAGCGACTCGAAATCAAGACTTCTTCAACTTCGTTGACGAAGTCACTCCACGCGAACTGCAGCGCCGAAATATTGACCGACACCGTGAACCGGAAGCCCTTGTCGTGCCATTCCGCGCCCTGGGCACAGGCGGTGGCGAGAGCCCAGCGACCCACCGCCACAATCAGTCCACTGGATTCGAGATCGGGAACGAATTCGTCGGGACTCAGCACACCGCGTTGCGGATGGCGCCAGCGAATAAGGGCTTCCACGCCAACAAAGGCGTTGGAACGCAAGTCAATCTCCGGTTGGTAGACCAAGAAAAACTGCTCATCCTCGAGCGCCCTCGTGAGTTCCCCCGTGAAATCAACGCTCTTGGCTAATTCTCCAGAGGATTCAGATTTATGGGCCATCACACATCGCTTCTTTTTGGGCCTCAGAAAAGTAGGCGTCGGTACTGGTTCTTCGGTGCTGACGCTACTAGGTGGGCGAAAAATAG
>CALGFJ010000088.1 GCA_937881055.1 uncultured Acidimicrobiaceae bacterium
CCTCGCGCCAGACTCGCGAGCTGGTCGATCTCGGTCGAGGACAAACCGAGCGCCGCACCGGTCTTCGCGTCTTCGCCCGACTCTTGGGCGTAGATGATCTTGGTGGAGCAGTCCGCCAACAGGCCCAAGGCGAGATTGCGCGCTTCAGAGTCTCTTTCACCCACGGCGTCGAGATCGCTCAGACGATGGATCACCATCAGGTTGGCAATCCCAAGGGCACGACTGAGTTTCCACTGGCTCTGCATCCGCGCGAGCAGCGCCGGTTGCTTCAGCACGCGCCACGCTTCGTCGTAGATCACCCAGCGCTGCCCGCCCGAGGGATCTTGCAGCGCGGCCTCCATCCACGAACTCGCGCACGTCATCACCAAACCGATCTTCGCGTCCGAACCTTGTATACGACTGAGGTCGAGACTCACCATGGGGAGAGTCGCGTCAAAGTGCACGGTGGAGGGCCCGTCAAACAGTCCTCCCAGGTCCCCACCGACGAGGCGATTGAGCGCGTGCGCAACGTCACGCCCGTCGTCCAACAACTGTGCGCGATTTGAACCGATCACGTCGCCCGGTGGATCGAACATCGCCGATACCACGTGCGGCAACGTCGCGACGGAATTCGTTGCCACCGCCTCGTCGAGCGCCGCGTAGAGCGCCGTGGACTCCACCGGTCCCATCAATCGAGCGAGCGTCGCCTCGGTGATCGATCGCAACAGTTCTCGGCGACGCTGTCGCACCATCTGCGCCCACGCCGCGTCCGACAGCGTGACCTGATCGCCGTCGGGATTCGCCAGGTACGCAGGACGCGGACCTTCGTCGAGGGGATTGAGTCGCGCCGCGACGCCGTCGCCCAAGGCAATCGCTTGGCCGCCGACACTGCGACTGACGGCCGTCCATTCCCCCTTGGGGTCGCCGGGCACGTAACACTTTCGTCCGAAGGCGATCGAGCGGGTCGCGATCGACTTGGCGAGCGTGCTCTTGCCACGACCCACGACCCCCGCGAGCAGACAGTTCGGATTAGTGAGAACACCCAGTCGGTAGAGCACCCAAGGGTCGTAGACGAAGCCCGCGCCACTCCACGCGTCTTGACCGATCAGGATGCCTTCACTCCCGAGACCGCTCTCGGCGAGAAAGGGGTACGCGCCGGCTAAGACCTCGCTCGTCGCTCGGTGTGGTTCAACCTTCAACCTTCGATACGTACGCAGCGCCTGCTCCCCGAGTTCGCCATTCCACGGCAGATATGCAGCTGCTTTAGCCTCGAGTTGAAGTTCACGTTTGGCCTCTCTCAGTTGCTGGCGCGCTGCTACGCGATCCGCCCCGGAAATCTGCGCCGCCGCGCGCACCATCCCTCGTCGAACCCGTCGCGGCGTGTTCACAGCGCTGTATAACGTGCCGCCGAGAGAATTTCCTCCGTCCAGGATCGCCGCTGTGGGCCCAATTTCCCCCCTGCGGGGCGTAGGTACTCCGAAGCCACCAGGGTTTTCGCGCGAGACCACCAACGGCGTCACGGAATTTCGCGTTCGTGCGTTGACGAATGGCGGGTACGGCGGTAGTTGAATCCTCGCCGGCGCGGCGACGGGTTGCCCCTCTTGGCTCGTCACGCTCCACCCCAACTCGTCGCCGTCGTGACCGTCGCGCTTAGCTCGGTAACCGTCATCGGCATTGACGTGAAGATGCTTCGCACGATTCCCGGATGAAACATCGCCACTATCAAAATCAGATCAACGATGCCCACGGCCACCAGTTCCACCACGGTTTTGCGCATCGGTCTCGTCGACGATTGCGTTGACGCCGGGTGACGGACCCGCGGGAATCGACGTTGCGGCGCAACCCGTCGCACCGGTAGCTCGGGAATCACTCGTTCACC
>CALGFJ010000089.1 GCA_937881055.1 uncultured Acidimicrobiaceae bacterium
ATCACGAAGAAGGTGCACGACGCCGGCGCGCTGATGCTCTGGGACTTCGCCCACTCGGCCGGCGCCGTGCCGCTCGACGTGACTGAGGCCGACGTCGACTTCGCGGCGGGCTGCGGGTACAAGTACCTGAACGGCGGTCCCGGCGCCCCGGCCTTCCTCTACGTTCGAAAGTCCTGGCAGGGAAAGCTCCGCAATCCATTGCCGGGATGGCTCGGTCACGCGCGACCGTTCGATTTCGAGCTCCGCTACGAACCGGCCGACGGGATGCAGGCATTCGTCACCTCGTCGCCGTCGATCGTCGCCCTCGCCGCCCTCGATGGCGCACTGGACATATGGGAGCGCACCTCCATGGCCGAGGTGCGCGCCAAGAGTCTGGCGATGACCGATCTTTTCATACAATTAGTCGAAGAACGCCTGCCTGGAGTCTTCGACGTCGTGACGCCGCTCGAGCACGCCAAGCGCGGCAGCCAGGTGGCCCTTCGGCACCGAGACGGCTACGGAATCATCCAGGCGTTAATCGAAAAGGGCGTCATCGGCGACTTTCGAGCCCCCGATATCTGTCGATTCGGCTTCACTCCTCTGTATTTGCGCTTCGTCGACGTCTATGACGCCGTCGAACGCATCTCGGGCGTCATAAAGAGCGAGTCCTTCCGGGACCCGCGTTTCGCCGTGCGCCACGCGGTCACCTGAGAGATCGCTATTTCGGCCTGTTCCTTAGGCCTTGTAGGCGTAAAAACCCTGGCCCGACTTTCGACCCAGCAGGCCGGCCTGGGTCATGCGCGACAGCAATGGCGGCGGCGCGAGGTGGGGCTCTTTGAACTCCTCGTAGAGCGACTCGGCCACGGCGAGGGTCGTGTCGAGGCCGATGAGGTCGGTCAGCGCCAAAGGTCCGAGCGGGTGGGCGCAGCCGACGACCATGCCGGTGTCGATGTCGTCAGCGCTGGCGAAACCGGACTCCAGCATCCGGATGGCCGAGAGCAAGTAGGGGATCAAGAGGGCGTTCACGACGAATCCGGCGCGGTCCTTCGAGGTAATCACCTTCTTATTCAACGAATTGCTGGCGTAGGCGTGGACCCGCTCGGTCGTCTCGGGGCTGGTCAGCAGCGACGAGATGAGCTCGACGAGCCGCAGCACCGGCACGGGATTGAAGAAGTGCATTCCGACGACCTGTTCGGGCCGCTTGGTCGCCATGGCCAGCTTGATGATCGGAATCGACGACGTATTCGTGGCCAGGATCGCCTTCGGGTCCGTCACGACCGCGTCCAGGCGCTGGAAGACGTCGATTTTGAGGTTTTCGTCCTCCGCGACCGCCTCGATCACCATCTCGCGGTCGCTCAGTCGGGCGAATTCCTTGGAGAAGCTCAAATTGCCTCTCGCAGCGTTGGCCTCGGCTTCGGGGACCTTGCCCGAAGCGACGGCTCGATCAAGGGACCGCTCGATGCGAGCCTGACCCTGGGCGAGCGCCTCGTCGTCTCGTTCGATCACGACGACGTCCGCACCGGCTCGTGCACAAATCTCGGCGATTCCCGAACCCATCAGGCCACACCCGACAACGCCAATTCGTTCCATGCGACTCTCCTCTTTTGGCGAAGCCCAGGCTTCGCGACGGCAAAGTCTACGTCCGGGTCGCCCGACGTCGAATGAGGACGCGGCCGGTGGTGAGTACGATTGGCAGAACTGCGAAGTACGACACAAGCCCTATTAATAAGGAGAGTCCTCATGGACACCGTGAACGTCATCGTCGAGATCCCGCGTGACAGCAAAAACAAGTACGAATACGACCACGAGAACCACACGATCAAACTGGACCGCCATTTGCTCGTCTCCATGGGCTACCCGGCCGAGTACGGTTTCATCCCCGACACCCTGGGTGGCGACGGGGACCCGCTCGACGCCCTGGTATTGAGCGAATATCCGACGTTTCCCGGCTGTTTGATCGAGTCGAAGATCCTCGGTATGTGCAACATGACCGACGAGAACGGCGAGGACGCGAAATTGATCTGCGTCCCGGCCTACGATCCTCAGTGGAAGTCAGCGACTGACATCACCGATGTCCCCAAGCAAACCCTCGATCGAATCAGCCATTTCTTCACCGTGTACAAGGATTTGGATGAAGGAAAGTGGATGAAAGTGGAGAATTATGTAGGGCGAGCCGAGGCCCTGGCCGAATTAGAGGCTTCCATCGCCCGCTTCAAGGGTTGATCGGCTCCGAATCCTGACGTGACGGGCGTCGACGAACCCTCTCAGGCGGTGTTGGTAGAAACACAGACGCGCCACCTTCTCCTCGTGACGCAACTGCTGTTCTTCTTTTCTCTCGCTTGGTGCCTCATCCTCAATCACAGTCAAACGGCCGAAAATGACGGAATCTCCTTCTACGGCGTCTACCATCAAACTGTCCCCTTGTTAATTGGGGGCTACGGTGTCGCCTTCGTGGGACTCTGGCGGACCTCCACGCACTTCAAGTCGGCGGGCGTCCCCACGCTCACTTGGGTCGGTCTGCGCGTCATCGCCGTATTGCTCTTCGTCCTGCTCGCCACGCCCTTCAATCAGGGTGCGTTCCTCGACTGGACCCATATGGTCGCCGGGGTCCTCTGTGCCATATTTCAGTTGGAAGTGGCCCTGCAACTCGTGCGCGAGAGCCGTTCATTTCGGACCGTGCTCGGACTCGCGGTTCTCTTGATCGGCGGAGGGATCGCCGCGGCCTCGTTGCCGGACTGGCACTTTGAGTATCTGCTCCAGGGTGAAATCATCTTTCAGGTCGGATTTTCCTGGTGTCTCGTTGAATGGACCTACGCCCTCGCGCAGCGCATGAATGTGGCGTAGTCACCGACGCTCTGCGTATCTCTTCGATTCACGATTCAACGAGAGAAGCGAATCGCGATTCGTCGTGTCAGAACTTCGGCTCGAAGTCGGGGCGAAGGTCCCAGCCGCTTTCGCCGTTGACGGGCTTCGCACAAAGAATCTGATGGATCTCGAGGTGATGGCGTTCAAAGCCGTAGGCCGATCCCGACATGTAGAGGCGCCATACGCGCGCGCGTTCCTCGCCGACTTCGTCGACCGCTTCGTCGAACCGCTTGACCAAGTTGTCGACCCAGTGACGCAGCGTGAGGGCGTAGTGCTCGCGCAGGCTCTCGAGGTGACGGACTTCGAATCCGTGCGCTTGGAACATCGATACCATCGTGCCGACCTCTTGGAGCTCGCCGTCGGGAAAGACGTAACGCTCGATGAACGGACTACCGATCTTGGACGGTCCGCGCATGCCCAGTGCGATCTGGACCTGTCGTGACAACTCTGACACCTTGGATGGGTCGGGGTCGTCATCGAAAGAGACCGGTCGGCCAATCGCGTGATTGAGGAATCGTCCACCCGGGCGAAGAAGGTCGAAGAGTTGTTGCGTGTAAGTCGCCAACGACTTACGTCCGACATGTTCTGACATTCCGATGGAACAAATTGCATCGAAGGGGCCGTCGCGCACGTCGCGAAAGTCTTGCAGTCGAAACTCGACGAGGTCGCTCACGCCCTCGCGCTCCGCTTGGTCCACAGCGTAACGGCGCTGCTGCTCGGACAAGGTGATGCCCACGACCGTCGCACCGTACTCGCGAGCTGCGTGAATCGCCATCGCCCCCCATCCACAACCGACGTCGAGCAGTCGGGTGCCGGGTCCAAGTTCGAGTTTTCGCGCAACGAGGTCGACCTTTCGACGTTGCGCCAATTCGAGAGTGTCGTCGCTCGCGCGGAATACGGCACACGAATAAGTCATCGAAGGGCCGAGCACCAGTGCGTAAAAGGTGTTGGAAACGTCATAGTGATGAGAAATTGCTTGTCGATCCCTCGATCGACTGTGTAACGCGCCGCGCTGGTGTGCTTCGATCGCGGGCGGTGCGATCGGTCGCAGAGTATCAACGCCGACGACGGACAGTAGTGCGCGCAGGTTTTCAAATCTCAACAGGTTGCGAAGTGGCGGCACCTTGAGGTCGAACAGTGCGTCGAGCTCCCCGTCGATATCGAGATCGCCCGCGACGTAGGCGCGCGCGATCCCGAGTTCTCCCGGGTGGGTGAGTACGCGAGTGAGGGCTTCACGCCGAAGAATCCTCAGCGTGAG